>JASGCL010000003.1:18133-69787 GCA_030054115.1 Hydrotalea sp. | reverse complement strand
CAACCCAAGCCGATTCGGCGGGTCGCGTTTTCGCCTCCCCCGCCGTCCGAAAATAGCCCTTGGTTCGCCCTACCGCTCCGCTACTTGAGGGCAAGTATATTGTTTCCGAGGCGTCGCAATGGAAAACTGCGAAAGGGTTTTGGTGCAAAAATTTCGCTTGGATGGCTTGCAGATTCCTTTTCTATTGCCCTTTCGTTTCCTTTAACTGGCGATGCCTCGGAAGTGGATTCCCGACAATGTTGCTAAGGCAACATTTCGGGAATGACGGGAGAGGATTTTAGAGGGCGGAGAACTTGCGGCTGGGGTGACTGGTATGAGGGGCGAAATGCCTAATTTAATCGCTTTTTCCGTTAATTTTTTCTTGACTCTATCTTTTGTTATGCATAGTATTCTTTTATGAATTTATCTACTTTAAAGGAGCGAAGATGAAAAAATATTTATTATTAGCAAGCGTTATTTTATTGACTGGATGCGCGGCATGGAGGGACGAGTTATATGGTGTTCCGTTTAATCCAAAAACTTATACTGGCTATGTTGAAAAACGACCAAATGCGCAATTTCAAGCAGACGCTTTAAGAGGTATTCGAGGTATCACATTCGATCCAAAAGCTGTGCAGTTTGAGAATTTACTAGTGATAACCAAATTCAAAAGAAAATTCCTATGTGGTGAATTGAACGCAAAAAATCGTTTTGATGCATATGTTGGTTTTCAATCATTTATTTATTACGTAGATGTTAACGGAATAATCCAATTTGAAAACGATGAGGATTCGGATTATCGTTATTCTTTAACAGGAATTTGTTTTAGCATTTTAAAATCAAATCTCGTCAATTTATCAGGGCAGATAATTGTTGATGGATCGCATCGCAATTGGTGATATATGCATGAGAGATAAGGGTTTTTTATGACAGATGATAAAATTAAGACTATTGCCGATGTTATTGAGGAGATATATGACAAGGTTAAGCGAAGTAATAATTATTTGCCAAGCCTTGCAGACCATCCTGACGTAGCACCTCAGGCCTATGAGCATTTGCTAGAAATTGCCAAAATTTTAATAAAAGAAAATAGGCGTGATTTAATTGTCTACCCCATATATAGCTGGATGCCCTATCAACTTATAGGAAATTCAAAAATAAAATCAAACAGTTTAATAAAAAAAATGGAGAATTGCGATATATTAAAAAGCGCAGATACTATAAAAGATATTGCTGATAATATAAATTGCACTGATGATAAGTTGTTAGCAGCGACCTCGAAAGTCTTACATTTTTGCTATCCTAATGAATACGCTATCTTTGACAGCAGGGTTGGCAAGGCATTGAATCTTGATGAATATAATGCTGATGATTTTATTCTCTATACCCGTGCAATAAAAAGAGCGGCAAGAATAGAAAAGATGGAGTTGCGAGAGATAGAAGTTGCGCTTTTTCTTTATGGAAAAGAAAAGCAAGTAAAAGAAGATGCAAAGAAGAAAGCAGAGGAAGAAAAAGCGCAATTGCAGAAAAAAATAGCTACCCCACCAACTCCACCAACTCCACCAACTCCACCACCTGCTTAAGCTCCCTGTCCGCCGGTTGGGTTAATGGTTCGATGGGAATCATGATGGAGGTAACGCCGATGGCGCGGCCACTTTAACTTATTGCCATGAGCGGGCGGAAAGGTTGTTTTTTTGTAAAATTTTGTCCTTTTTTTGTAAAATTTTGTCCTTTTTTTATAAAAATTTTGTCCTTTTTTTATAAAAATTTCGTCCTTTTTTTGGTTGCTTTTCTTATAATTGTCTCGTATACAAATCGTCGGTAACTATAATATGCAAGTCACCTTTCAAATACTTAACACATTATAGCTAGCAAGGGGGTGGAAGCCTTGCAGATAAGATAAAAAAAAACGACCCGCAAACCCTTGTGGAAGGGGCAGGATAATCGTATCTTATCTCTCTCCAACAATTTTTTTATAGCACAATCTAAATGCGTTGTCAATACCGGTAGAAGAAAATACACTAACAACTTTTCCGCTACCCCACCAACCCCACCAACTCCGCCACCTGCTTAAGCTCCCTGTCCGCTGGTTGTTTTAATGGTTCGATGGGAATCATGATGGAGACAACGCCGATGGCGCGGGCGAAGGTAACATCAACATTCATGTCGCCGACATACCAAATCTGGTTGCGCGCTGGCCAATTTTTTTCCGCGCCGTAAATTTTTTCCATGACGGCGGCAAATGGTGCCGGGTCGGGTTTGTCGCGCACCGCATGCCCCGCCCCCACCACGGCCGAAAAAAATTTGCCCCAACCAACATGGGCGACCTCCGCCAACAACACCGGGTGATTTTTATTGCTGACCACCGCCATGGTTATTTGTTGGTCATGGAGCGCGGCCAGGGTTTCCGCCGCGCCGGTAAGTGGTTTTAATTCGCGCAGGTGCCGGCTGATATATTCCTCGTAATACACATCCCGCGCCTTCATAAATTGGCAACCAAAAATTTTGGGAAAGCTATCGCGTAGCGAATGTTGTCCGTTCAATTGGGTTTCGGCCTTGCTCTCCCACTGGCGTTTAATCCGCAACCGGTCAAATGTCGCCATCATCGAATCGTGGATAATATCCCAACTATCGACCAATGTATTGTCCCAATCAAAAATAATTAATTTCGGGCGTGAAATGTTCGTCATGAAGTAAGGTCATAATATAATTGGTTGCTTAAGCATTTCGGCGGTAATGGCCGCTTGAATTTTTTTCGTGATTGGCCCGCGTGTTCCCTGCCCGATTTTTTTATCATCAAGCATGGTTATCGGCACGCCGATTTGCGACGTGCTGGTTAAAAACATTTCGCGACCGGCGTAACATTCGGCGCGGGTGAATGCCCGCCATTCCAGCGGAATATCATTATCACGCGCCACCTTCTCCACCATTAATTTGGTGATGCCGTTCAAAATTTCATGGTCGGCAATATGGGTGCGAAGCACGCCCGATTTATCCACCAGCCACAGGTTCGACGAACCACCCTCGCTGATAATATCTTGGTCATTGTGGAAAGCAACCTCCGCCCCGCCGTTATCGCGCGCCCATTGTTTGGCCATGCAATTGGCGATAAGCGATATGACCTTAATATCCCGCCGTTGCCAACGAAAATCGCTGTGCGATTTTACCGCCACGCCATTTTCAATCGTGGCGCGGTCGTCAATGCGGTAATGTTTCACCATCATGCTAAGGTTGGGTTTTAAATCGTGGCTGTAATAATGGTCGCGCGGCGCGGTGCCACGGGTTATTTGCAAATATAACCCGCCGTGGCGCAATTGGTTTTGGCGGCAAAAATCGATAATTTTTAAACGCAACGCCGCGCGGCTGATGGCGTTGCTGATGTCGGTTTCCTGCAACGACCGATAAAGCCGGTCAAGATGGGGCTCCAGGTCGATAAGCCGGCCATGCCACGCCAGGATATATTCATAAACCCCATCGCCCAAACCATGGCCGCGGTCGTGCATCGACACCACGGCGGTTGAAAATGGTTGGTATAGGTTATGGGCGAAAACCGACATTGGGTCTTTATTAACTCAATTTCTGTGCCAACACAATCTGGCAATGTGATTTTATTACGCCCTCTTATATCTTTCTTTTTTTGGCGATGTTTGATATAAAAATTCATGGCCCACAAGCAGGATAACATTTTACGCACCAGTTTTTTAAACGACATGGCCGACGGCATGAGCGAGCTAAACTCCTCCCTCGCGGTTGATAAGGTTTTGTATGAGGAGGATATTGCCGGGTCCCTAGCCCATGTGGCCATGCTGGCGGCGCAAGGCATCATCACCAAACTTGATGCACAAAAAATTGCCGAGGGGTTAAAGCAAATCAAGGAAGAAATCGAAAATGGCGATTTCAAATGGCGCGACGATTTGGAGGATATTCACATCAATATCGAAAACCGCCTGCATGAACTTATCGGTGCGACCGCCGGCAAATTACACACCGCGCGCAGTCGCAACGACCAGGTAATGACCGACAGCAAATTATGGTTGCGCAAAAAAATCACGGCGACCATCGGCCAGGTTAAAAACCTGCGGCGGGTATTGTTTGACTTGGCGTCAAACCATGTTGATACCATCATGCCGGGTTATACCCATTTGCAAATGGCGCAGGTCATATCCCTCGCCCATTATTTTTTGGCCTATGACGAAATGTTTTCGCGCGACCAAAAACGTTTTGAAAATACCCTGTCGTTGCACGACGATTGCCCGCTTGGGTCGGGTGCCTTGGCCGGCACCAGTTTTAATATCGACCGCGCCATGACCGCCCGGGCCTTGGGCTTTGCCCGCCCCAGCAACAATTCGCTCGACGCCGTTTCATCGCGCGATTTTTTTATGAATTTTTTGGCCGATGCCGCCATCCACGCGGTGCATTTGTCGCGCATGGCGGAGGAAATGGTGCTGTGGGCATCGCCCCATTTTGGCTATATCACCATCGCCGACGAATGGTCATCGACCTCCTCCATCATGCCACAGAAAAAAAACCCCGACGCCGCCGAATTGGTGCGCGGCAAATCGGCGCGGGTGATTGCCTGCTTCAATCAATTGGCCATCGTGATGAAGGCACTGCCCCTGGCCTACGCCAAGGACATGCAGGAGGATAAAGAATGCCTGTTCGCCGGCGCGCGGGCAATAACCCTGATGCAACAGGCGGTGCACGGTATGTTAAGCACCATCACGATTAATAAGGAAGCAATGAAAAAAATGGCCAATATCGGTTTTGCCACCGCCACCGACCTGGCCGATAAATTGGTGCAGGAAAAAAACATGGATTTTCGCACCGCCTATCAACTAACCGCGCGAGTCGTAAAACGCGCCATTGCCCTGGGGTGCGATTTGTGCAATATGCCAGGCGATGAATTGCAAGCCATCGACAGCAACCTATCACCGGCGATGGTTAAAAACCTCACCCCCGATAATTCGCTGGCGATGAAACAATCCTTTGGTTCAACCGGCAAACAATCAATCCTGCAACAATTGGCAAGAATTAAAAAGGAAATGCACTATGAATAAATTAATGATTGCGTTACGCCACGCCACCCGGGTGACCATGGTCTTGGGCCTGTTGGTTTTGGTCGCGGTGCTGATGGCGGCCTGCGGCACCTATGGGTCGCCACAATACCCCGATGGCAAGGCGCCGTTTTACACCGCGCCGGTTTATAATTACATCAAGCGCTAACCAATTGTTTTTTTGCACCTATTTTTATGGTTCATTCTTGTCTTGACGATTTTGTTTATTACGACCAACATCAGCTGATGATGGAGGGGGTGGCTTTAAGCACTCTCGCCGACCATTATGGCACGCCGCTTTATTGCTATTCTAAGGCCTCGGTTATTCATGCCATCGACCAATATAAATCGGCCTTTGCCCAATCGCCCATCTTCAACCGTTCGGCCGGCGCAACCTCCCCCGAGGTCGCCATCCATTACGCGGCCAAGGCCAACAGCCGCCTTGCCCTGTTGCAAATTATCAAGGCTTCGGGCATTGGGCTTGATATTGTGTCGGTCGGCGAAATGATGGCGGGCATGCGCGCCGGTTTTGCACCGCAAGATATTATTTATTCCGGCGTCGGCAAAACCATGGCGGATATCGAATTTGCAATAAATAATAACATCGGCCAATTGAATGTCGAATCATTTGACGAAATAAACATGCTGGTCGCGGCGGCGCAAAAAATAAAACCCGCCAAACCAATCGATGTGGCGGTGCGCATCAACCCCGATATTTCGGCCGGCGCCCACGGCAAAATATCAACTGGCAAAGCTGGGGATAAATTTGGCATCGCCATCAACGAATGTTTTGCGGCTTACCAATCATTGGCGGCCTCGCCTTACCTTGCGCCCCATGCCATCGCCATGCATATTGGTTCGCAATTGACCGACATGGCGGTGGTGGAGAAGGCCTACCGCCAACTGGCCGATTTGATAAACAGCTTGCACCAGAAAAACATCACCATCAAAACCGCCGATATCGGCGGCGGCATGGCCATAACCTATGATAAGGAAACGCCCCTGCCCCTGGCTGATTATGCTGACATGGTGGGGCGCGTGTTTGCGCCGCTGGGGGCTATCGGCCTTAAAAAAATTGCCATCGAACCCGGTCGGTCGATAATCGCCCGCGCCGGCGTGTTATTAACCCGCGTTATTTTACAAAAAACCAGTGGCGGCCGGCATATCACGGTGGTCGATGCGGCGATGAACGACCTTATCCGCCCCACCCTTTACCATGCGCACCATGCGATATTACCGCTTGATGGCGGCAACCAACCATCGGGCGAAGCAATTGACATGGCGGCGCAAGATGTGGTAGGTGGCATATGCGAGACAGGGGATTTTCTCGCCCTGGCACGAAACTTGCCTAAGTTTAATAACGGTGACAAATTGGCGGTGTTGCAAGTGGGTGCCTATGGTGCGATGATGATGTCAAATTATAATACCCGCATGATGCCAGCCGAAGTGGTTGTCGCGGGGACAGAACATAGGTTGATACGCCCGCGCCAGACATTCGATGATTTTTTTGCTTTAGAACAACAACTTGAAACAACAATTGTAATATAATCAACCAATATTTGTGCCATGAAGAACGTTACAGCTTTTGATGATTTGGGCAAGCGCGCCAATAAATTTTCTCGTCCGGTGGCTGTTTTTTTTATTTTAATGGGCATCGGCGCGTTGTTTTTGGGTTATTGGTTTCAAGATAATTTGCAACTGGCGTCTGACGGCTCCAACCCTGCTATCAAAACCGCCGATACCAGCTCGATTGATAACGCCCTTGACGCAACCGGTTTGGGGCCGCAGGGCGACAATAGCAATGCCCCATCAGCATTACCTGGCACAGGCAACATAGTGGGCAACGTCACCCTGCCATCAGCCACGAAGGATAAAAAAGCGAACAACAGCGCGCCAACGCCAACCACCGCAATACCTTTGGTCGCCGCCAATATCAGCAAAAATGACCTATATAGTTTTATGCAAAAAGATAGCTTTGGTAAGGCCTTGGTGCGCGGTGGCGTCTCCCCGGCGGAGGCTTACCTCGCCACCCAACAGGCGCGAAAAATATTCCCCCTTTCCAGTTTGGGCGAAAACCAAGTGGTCAAACTCGATTTTGGTCGCACCGCGGATAACCAACGTTTCCTAAAACAATTTTCAGTGCGGGTGGGTGATACATCGCAATTGTTGGTCAAACGATTAGACGGCGGCACGTTCGAGGCCACCATGAACCAATTGGCGGTCGATAATTCGGTTAAGTTATATCGCTTTAAAATCGACAAAACCGGCAGTTTGGCCTCCAGCGCCGAAGCCGCCGGCTTATCACAAGAAAATATTCAAAACATGGTCGACTTGCTATCGCTTGATATCAACCTGCAAACCGATATTCACACCGCTGATTTGATTCAATTGCTGTTTGACGAAAGCACCGTCGCGCAAAAGGACGAAATCGGTGGTAACTTGCGGGTGGTGTTTGTCTCATCGCCCAAGGTCGGCACCGACAACGCCTTCTTCTACTTTGTCGATGAAGGTGGTTCGGCCGGTTATTATAACAGCGACGGCAAAAGCCAACGCAAAATGTTGTTGGCAACACCAGTCGACGGGGCGCGTATTACCTCTGGCTTTGGCGACCGGTTGCACCCAGTCCTCGGTTTTACCCGCGCCCATCGGGGGATAGATTTCGCCGCACCGATTGGCACCAAGGTCAAGGCGTCGGGTGATGGCGTGGTGGAGGTCTTGCGCTGGGAGAGCGGCTATGGCAATTATTTAAAAATTCGCCACCGCGATGGTTATGCCACCGCCTACGCCCACCTGTCGCGTTATGACACCGGCCTTGCGCTGGGCAGTAAGGTTAAGCAAGGCCAAATAGTTGCCTATGTTGGCAACACCGGCATCAGCACCGGCCCCCACCTGCATTATGAAATTATGATTAGCGACAACCAAGTTAATCCCTCCACCGTGAAATTACCGGCGCTACGCGCCCTGCGTGGTAACGACCTTAACCGCTTTGAATTGGTTAAAAAAGACGCCTTGCTTCGCATTCAAAACGCGCAGATAATGGCCAAGGAATAGCTAAGGTATAATCCTTGGTAGTATTTTTTTAAGAGGTCGGAGGCGTAACATGATTCACCCGTCTCTATCGCGCACCGTGGCTATCCAGCTCAGCGTTTTGCTTATTATCGCGGCGATGACCTATCACGGCGTCATCATTCAAATCCAGGCCAGCGATTATAACATCAGCACCCTTGGTATCGGGATTATCAATAGTTTTTTTTACATCGGCTATTTTGTTTCTTGCATCTTGACCAAGCGCTTTATCGCGGCTTGGGGTTATATCCGCGGTCATGCCTTGATGACCACCATTTACGGCCTGGCGACCTTGCTTTTCCCCATCCACCCGGGGGTTGTCACATGGTCCCTGCTTTATGGTATTTGCGGCATCGCGTCGGGCGGCATGTTTGTTGTGTTTGAAACCTGGCTTAATTTTGCCACCGACAACAAGGGGCGCGGTCAAATTATGGCGATGTATATTATCATGATAACCTTGGGTAAAATTATCGGCAATTATGCCTTTAATTATATCAGCAGTTTCAGCTTCTCGCACTACAGCTACATCACGATGTTTATTTTGGCGTCGATGTTGCCGCTTCTCACCACCACCCTGCAACAACCCAGCCCGGTAACTGGCAATTTTTTATCATTTCGCGCGGTGTATAAAATATCGCCGGCCGCGCTGGTTGTGCTATTTTTAAGCCAAATCGGCAGTGCCTCGGCCAACAGTCTTGGCGCTATCTTGGGTAAAATGATGGGCTTTAATTCCTGGTATATTTCTAACCTGATGAGCTTGATATTTGTCTCGGCCATTGTCATGCAATTACCGTTGGGCAATTTATCGAACCGGGTCGATAGGCGACTGGTGATGCTGTGGGTCGCGGTGGTCATGGCCATCGGCAACCTAATGCTTATATTTTCGGCCATCGACACGCGGTGGTTTTGGCTGGCGATGGTTCTTATCGGCGCGACGATTTATAATTTTTATCCCCTGGCGATGGCTCATATCAACGACCTGCTTCATGAACAACATCGCGCCGCGGTTACCGCGCAATTGTTGTTGGTGGCATCGATTGGCCAAACCATCGGCCCGCTGACGACCTCTTACTTTATGGCGCATTTTGGTTACAAGGGATTCTCGATGGTGTTGTTGGCCGAAAGCGCGCTGATATTATTATTCTTGCTTAACCGACTGCGGGTGCGTCACCCAACTAAACAAGATAGAACCGTTATTAAATTTGTGCCCGAGCTACCGATGGCACCATCGGTCGTGCAACCGGTTGAGGCAAAAATTAGGCGGACAAAAAAATAAGGATTGCTGTTTTATGGTGGCTATGGTAAGCCTCCTTTAAAAATTGCTATAATTTTTTTTGAAATTTTTTTTTCAATATCTATTGTGGTGGCTGTAGCTCAGTTGGTTAGAGCACCTGATTGTGGTTCAGGGGGTCGCCGGTTCAAATCCGGTCAGCCACCCCATCCTTGATTATTATCCTTTGATTTGTATGGCGGTGCTTGGGAAGGCCTCACGAAGTGCCCGCGCCGCCAATAATATTTAATTAATTTTTAGTGATTTTTGATAAACCTCGAGCGCGCCCGAGCTATGCAAGATTGCGATAAACACCCCCACCACCACGTCGGGCCAAATCGATGGGTAAAAAATAGTAATCAAGCCGGTGGCGATAATCGCAATGTTATTGATGGCGTCGTTGCGCGACGATAAATAGGTCGCCCGCAACAGATTATTTTTTTTATTTTTTCGCTGATGCCCCACCAGTAACAGCGAGCAAAAAACATTAACCGCGAGCGCGCCGAGGCTAACCCACGATATCACATGGCCCGACGGCGGAATTTGAATGGTTAATTGGCGATATAATGCCCAGATGGTTGCCACCGCCGGCAAGGCCATGGTGATGGCCAAAAACAACCCAACCCGCCGCCGCCATAATGCCGACCACAGGGCGGCAAAAAAAACCAGCAGGTTCATCGCCGCATCCTCCAAAAAATCTATCGAATCGGCGGTTAAGGCCACCGAATTAATCTTAACGGCGTAGAAAAATTCAACCGCAAAATATAACAAATTTAATGCCGCAATCACCAGAATGATTCTGCGTAGTTCTTTTTTCATGCTGTTGAGGCCTTCTTATCCATTTACAGGTTGCCTAACCTTATCGCAACCTTGCCTTAAGCAACCTGTTTCGAGGCGCGTTTCCGTTCATGTTCGGTCAGGTAACGTTTGCGAATGCGGATACATTTTGGTGTAATCTCGACCAATTCGTCATCTTCAATAAATTCGACCGCGGTTTCCAGCGTCAATGGCACCGGCGTTATCAACCGCACGGCTTCATCCGCGCCCGACGCCCGCACATTGGTCAATTGCTTGCCCTTCAAGGGGTTAACAATCAAGTCGTTGTCGCGGCTGTGAATGCCTATCACCATGCCCTCGTATAATTTGTCGCCTGGGCTGGAATACATCCGGCCACGGTCTTGCAATTTCCACAGGGCGTAGGCCACGGCCTCCCCCTGCTCCGACGATATCAACACCCCATTGCGCCGTCCGGGAATATCGGCCTTCACCGGCCCATATTCGTCAAACACATGCGACATCAAACCCGTGCCGCGCGTCATGGTCATGAATTCCGATTGGAAGCCAATCAAGCCGCGCGCCGGTATTTTATACTCCAAGCGCGTTCTGCCATTGCCGTCTGATTCCATGTTTTGCAATTCGCCACGGCGGCGGCCCAATTCTTCCATCGCCGCCCCTTGGGTGTCATCTTCCAAATCAATCGTCAGTGCTTCATATGGTTCGCATTTTTCACCATTGACCTCGCGGTAAACCACCCGTGGTTTGCCAACCGCCAATTCAAATCCTTCGCGCCGCATGTTTTCGATTAAGATGGTCAGGTGAAGCTCGCCGCGCCCCGATACGCGGAACACATCGGCGTCGGCCGTGTCCTCAACCTTCAGCGCGACATTAACCAACAGCTCGCGCATCAAACGCTCGCGAATTTGTCGGCTGGTAACAAATTTTCCCTCGGTGCCGGCCAGCGGCGAAGTATTAACCATAAAATCCATCGTTAAGGTCGGCTCGTCAATCGCCATCACCGGCAGGCCAACCGGGTTATTCGGGTCGGCTATCGTCACACCGATGCCGATATCGTCAAGGCCCGAGATAATAACAATATCGCCGGCCTCGGCTTCCTCCACCGGCACCCGTTCCAGCCCGCGAAACCCCAGCACCTGGTTAATGCGGCCTGGCGACAATTGTTTATCGCCATACATCACCACAACATTTTGCCCGGCCTTTATCAGGCCATTTTTAATTTTACCAACCCCCAATCGACCGGTGTAGGACGAATAATCCAAGGCCGATATTTGTAATTGCAATGGCGCGTTGCGGTCGCCGTCGGGTGGGCTTACGTGTTTCAACACCACCTCGAACAGCGGTTTCATGCTGTCGGATGGTTTATCAATATCCAGCGTAGCGTAACCATTGATGGCCGAGGCATAAACCACCGGAAAATCCAGCTGTTCGTTGCTCGCCCCCAAATTCACAAACAAATCAAATGTATGGTTCACCACCCAATCGGGGCGCGCCCCCGGGCGGTCGATTTTATTAACCACCACAATCGGCCGCAACCCCAAGGCCAAGGCTTTTTTGGTAACGAAACGGGTTTGCGGCATTGGCCCCTCCACCGCGTCAACCAACAGCACCACACCATCGACCATGCCGAGGACTCGTTCGACCTCGCCACCAAAATCGGCGTGCCCCGGGGTATCAACAATGTTGATGTGGGTGCCTTCAAAATTAACGGCGGTGTTTTTGGCAAGGATAGTAATACCGCGTTCTTTTTCAATATCGTTCGAATCCATCACCCGTTCGGTTACCTGCTGATGCTTGGCGAATGTGCCCGATTGTTGGAGCAGTTTATCGACCAAGGTGGTTTTTCCATGGTCGACGTGGGCAATGATGGCGATGTTTCGTAATTTGCGTGACATAATTATTTTATCAAAGGTTGTATAAAATTCGTTAGATAAAATAAATTCACCAAAAATTAGGTTTATTCCTCAACGTGTTTATAAGTTTTGTCATAGCACCCCCGCCGCCATAAGGCAAGCGGAGTCTGCGACGCGGGTAATTTATAGTTTTTGATTACTCAACAGGACGTTTAGATTGCAAAACGTCAAGCAACGCGGCCTCAATATCAGAAAATTGAAAGGTAAAGGATTGCGCCAATAGTTTTTTTGGTAATACCCGTTGGCCGTGAAGCAACAACCGGTCGCCCATTTCGCCGAAAATCCATTTTATCATAAAGGCCGGAATGAAAAACAATTCAAATTTTCTTAACACCTGGGCGAAAACTCTTGCGAATTCCTTTTGCGGCAACGGGTTGGGCGCGGTTAGGTTGTAAACGCCACGGCAATCTTTATGTTCGATAAAAAAATCGATGGCGTTGATGATATCGCGCAAATGAATCCATGACATGTAAAAATCGCCGCGCCCCATGCGCGCCGAGACAAAAAATTTGGCCGGCAGAATAAGCCGCGCCAACAACCCGCCGGGTTTTTTGGTTTGCACCGACCGCCCCAACACCAACCCCAAACGCATGATGACCGTGCGGCAGGTTGATTCGGCACGCCGCGCCTCATATTCCCAGGCGGCGCATAATTTGCTGGTAAATTCGTAACTGGCATTAACCCGCTCGTCGATGATTTCCAAGCCGCGCGCGCCATAGTAACCAATCGCTGAGGCCGAGATAAAAACCTTCGGCTTGTGTTTTAATTTTTCAAGCGACGCCACCAACCGGCGGGTTGTTACCAACCGCGATTCCATCAATATGGCTTTTTGCTTTTTGCTCCATTTTTTTGCTGAAATCGATTCGCCGGCCAGGTTGATAACCGCATCCAGCTGTTCATTTTGGTCCAATGATTCGGCCGAATTAATCATCCGCACCGATGGCGCCAGAAAACCATCCCCCTTGCGGCCGCGCCGCCCGTGCGGCGAACTCATGCCACGGGCCACGACAATTACCTGATGCCCGGCCATGGCAAAATGTTCAACCAGCGATGCGCCAATAAATCCCGTGCCACCTGTTATTAGAATTTTCATAGGTTTATCCTATTATCGATTCCTCTGTAAATAAAGCAAAAAAACCTTTATGATAATAAAAAATATGTCAAATGTTGGATTTTTAAATTCGGTCGCCAGACAACCCAATGCCGGTGTTTTTATCGTCTTGCCCTACCTGCCCAACCAACGCGCTCACCAAGCACAAAGGTTGCAGGAAGCAATCGAGCTGGTGCGCGCCCTGGGCGAGCGGGTGCTGGGCTACCACGCGGTGCCACTCCGCGCCATCAGCCCGGCGACCCTGATTGGTAAGGGCTCGCTCGATATCATCAAGGAAAAAATAAACGCCGCCGCGCCGCCGCGCGAATCATGGGAAACCAAGCCCGATGTTGCCTTTGTTTATGTCGATTACGCCCTGAGCGCGATACAGCAACGCAACATCGAAAAAAACCTAGCCTGCTATGTCGAAGACCGCGAAGGCCTCATCCTTAATATCTTTTCGAAACGCGCCACCAGCGAGGAAGGCCGGTTGCAGGTGAAGATGGCGCGATTGCAATATGACCAATCGCGCCTGGTGCGCAGTTGGACGCACCTTGAACGGCAACGTGGGAGCACTGGTAATATCGGCGGCCCGGGTGAAAGGCAAATCGAATTGGACAAGCGGAAACTCGCCGACGATATAAAAAAAATCGAGGTGAAATTGGAGAAGGTTATCAAAACCCGCACCCTGCATCGCAAAACGCGGCAGAAAGTCCCCTACCCGATTGTCGCCCTGGTGGGTTACACCAACGCCGGCAAATCGACGCTGTTCAATCGCTTAACCGGCGCGACCGAATTGGCGATGGATTTACTGTTCGCGACGCTTGATACCCATGTGCGGCGCGTCACCCTGCCGTCGCGGCGCGAGGTTATATTTTCTGACACGGTTGGCTTTATCAGCAACCTGCCAACCCATTTGATTGCCGCCTTCGGCGCGACGCTGGAGGAATTGGCCGAGGCGGCGATTATCATCCACCTGGCCGATTTGTCGGCCGATGATTTTGTTTTTAAGGTCAATGCGGTGGAAAAGGTGCTGGCGCAACTTAACTTGCCGCCGACGCAGAAAAAATTTCTGGTTGGCAACAAATATGATATTTTCAAGAAAAATGGCCATGCCACCAATTTGATAACCGACATCAATGTCTCGGCCGTGACCGGTGAAAACATCGACCAATTGTTCGCGCTGATAGACAAAGAATTGGACGGGCTGGAGGGGGTGGTTACCAAAACCTACGAAGTCGACATCAACGACGAACAATTACCGCAACGGCTTTACCATGCTGGCCGCGTGATAAAGGATGAGGTGATGGACGAACCGCCGCATCAACGCCATATCACGGTCAAATTATCGCGCCTGGAAATGGATAAATTGGGCAGTTAATCGGCGAGATAATGGGTTAGATAATTTGGCTAAAAAAGTGAAAAAAAACATGGTTGGGGGTTGCCTTTTGTTCTAATATTTGCTAGCCAAACGGATGACACTATCGGGATAATCATAACCTTAAAAAATAAGAATATCACACCATGCCAAAATTAAAAAACAAATCATCAGCCAAAAAAAGATTTAAAATCACCGCCACCGGCAAGGTGCGTTTTTACAGCGCTTACCTGCGCCACGGCACATCAAAACGGCCAAGCCAAATGAAACGGCAAAATCGCGGCTCGCAAATCATGCAACCGCAGGACGGGCGTAAAATTTTAAAAAATTACTTGGTCGTTCGCTAAAAAAAACAAGAAAACCAAAAAATAAAAAACCATAGAAGAGAAGGAGCATTATCATGGCAAGAATTAAACGCGGTGTTACCGCCCACGCCCGCCACAAAAAAGTTTTAAAAAAGGCCAAGGGGTATTTTGGCCGCCGCAAAAACACGATTCGGGTTGCGAAGCAGGCGGTTGAAAAGGCCGGCCAATATGCCTATCGCGATCGGCGCAACAAAAAACGCGTCATGCGTGGTTTGTGGATTCAGCGTATCAACGCCGCGGCGCGTATGCATGGTTTGACCTATAATCGTTTTATCGACGGTTTGAAAAAATCAAATATCGACCTCGATAGGAAGGTTTTGTCAGAAATCGCCATCCACGATGCCGATGGTTTTAAACAGCTTGCCGAAAAGGCCAAGGTGTTTGCTGATAAGGCCAATAGCAAGGCGGCTTAGTCGGCCGTTCTTGGCCAAGAACGCTAAGAAGCAAGCATTCCAAAAACCACCCAAAAAACAATTTGGGACAATGGGATAGGTTCGCTTTTTATTAACCGCTCAAGATTTTCACCCGCGATTTTATCGTTCATTGTTGATTGTTTTTATTTTTAGGAGACGTAACTTTTGTCCTCTACCATCGAAGATGTTTTATCGTTAGAAAAAAATGCCATCGCCGCCCTAACGGCGATAACCAACCTTGTCGCACTGGAACAATGGAAAAGTAAATTTTTAGGAAAAAAAAGCCAGTTAAACGAATTCGCCACCGCCATCGCCACCATGTCGGCGGAGGATAAAAAAACCTGCGGCCAGGCCATCAATCGTGTCAAAAACACCTTAACCGCCGCCCATGGCGACAAAATGGCCGAGCTCGGCGCGCGCGATTTGGCAAAAAAATTATCGGCCGAAAAAATTGACCTCACCCTGCCCGCGCGACCGGCGACGATTGGCAAGTTGCACGCCATCAACCAAACCATCGAAGAAGCCATCGCTATTTTGGGCGAGATGAATTTTGTCATGGCCACCGGCCCCGAAGTTGAAACCGATTTTTATAACTTCACCGCCCTGAATATTCCCGAATCGCACCCGGCGCGCCAGATGCAGGATACATTTTACGTGAATAAAAACGACGCGGAGGGTCGCCCGCTGGTGCTTCGCACCCACACCTCACCGGTGCAGATTCGCGCCGGTGAAAAACTGGGCGCGCCGTTACGCGTCATGGCGCCCGGGCGGGTTTACCGCGCCGACAGCGACATGACCCACACCCCGATGTTCCACCAAATCGAAGGCTTGGTGATTGATAAAAACATTAACTTCGGCCATTTGAAAGGTTGCCTGTTTGAATTTTGTCGCTCGTTTTTTGAAATCGCCGATTGGTCGGAATCGCTCCTGCGGTTTCGGCCGAGTTATTTTCCATTTACCGAACCGTCGGCCGAGGTCGACATTGCCGCCCACCGCAAGGACGGCAAATTAACCATCGGCACCGGCGATAGTTGGTTGGAAATTTTGGGGTCGGGCATGGTTCATAACAATGTTATCAAAAACATGGGGCTTGACCCCAATGAATGGCAGGGTTTTGCCTTCGGCCTTGGCGTTGAACGATTGGCCATGTTGAAATACGGCATCCCCGACCTGCGCACATTTTTTGATTCTGACCTGCGCTGGCTGGAGCATTATGGTTTTTCGCCCTACCTGCAACCATCTTTACTTACATCGTTGGTGATATAAAAAAATGAAATTTACTTTTTCTTGGCTCCGCGATCATTTGGAAACCTCGGCCACGCCGCAGGCAATTGCCGACAGCCTGACCGCCCTGGGGCTGGAGGTTGAAGCAATGACCGACAAAGCCCAAGCCCTGAAAGATTTTGTCATCGGCGAAGTCACCGAATGCGGCAAGCACCCCAATGCCGATAAATTATCGCTGTGTAAAGTTTCAGACGGCAACGCAACATTTCAAGTGGTGTGCGGCGCGCCCAATGTGCGGCAGGGGCTAAAAATTGTGCTGGCGCGCATCGGCGCGACTATTCCGCGCAACGGCATGGTGCTGGAAAAAGGCGTCATCCGCGGCATGGAATCGCAGGCGATGATTTGTTCGGCCTATGAATTAACCCTGGGCGACGACCACGATGGCATTATCGAATTGCCGAGCGACGCGCCGGTTGGAAAAAATTACGCCGCTTGGGCCGGCTTAGACGATGTATTGTTTGAAATAAAACTAACCCCCAATCGTGGCGATTGTTTGGGGGTGCGTGGCATTGCGCGTGATTTGGCGGCGGCC
Organism: Hydrotalea sp.; assembly: GCA_030054115.1. Classification (NCBI taxonomy): domain Bacteria; kingdom Pseudomonadati; phylum Bacteroidota; class Chitinophagia; order Chitinophagales; family Chitinophagaceae; genus Hydrotalea; species Hydrotalea sp. The sequence continues at coordinate 52,648 of JASGCL010000003.1, read as the reverse complement.
GGTTTGGGCGCATTAAAGCCATTCGCGCCATCAGCGGTGAAGGGCGATTTTGCCAGCCCGATAAATTGGGTGATTGAAGGGAATACAAAAGATGCCTGTGCAGTGGCCTGCCCCGTTGTGCTTGGCCGTTATTTCAAGGGCGTAAAAAACCAACCATCGCCGGCTTGGCTGAAACAAAAATTGCAATCGGTCGGGTTGAAATCAATTTCGGCCCTGGTCGACATCACCAATTATTTATCGCAAGATTTGGCGCGGCCACTCCATGTTTTTTCTGGCAAGAAATTAGGTGCGGGTGATTTGACCATGCGGTTTGCAAAAAATGGTGAAAGCCTGCTTGCGCTGGACGAGCAAACCTATGATTTGCGCGACGACATGTTGGTGATTGCCAATGGCCACGGCGTGCAATCGCTTGCCGGCATTATGGGCGGCATGGATAGCGGTTGTAAATTGGATGATGACGAGGTTTTTTTGGAGGTTGCCTATTTCAACCCCATGACAATCGCCAAAACCGGCAGGGCGTTAAACCTGTTGTCAGACGCGCGTTATCGGTTTGAACGCGGTGTCGACCCGGCTGGCCTGATGGCCGGGCTTGACCGCGCGACGCAATTGATTTTGGAAATCTGCGGCGGCACGGCATCAACCATCACCACCGCCGGTCAACCATTACCGGCGAAACCCGCAATTAATTTTAACCCGCAAATTATAAAAACCCTCGGCGGGATTGATTTGCCAAATGACACCATCGCGCAAAAATTAACCGCGCTCGGGTTTACCATCGATAAGAAAAAAGAAAGCTGGCTGGTAACCCCGCCAACATGGCGCGGCGATATCGAAAACGACCATTGCCTGGTGGAGGAGGTATTGCGCCTCCATGGGTTTGATAACATCCCGGAATGCCCCCTGCCCCGCGCGGTCGCGACCCGGGTGGTGGATGAAACCGGTCGCCGAATAATGGTCATGCGCCGCGCCCTGGCCATGCGCGGGTTTTATGAAACCGTTACCTGGTCATTCACCACCGAGCAATTGGCGCGTGATTTTGGCGCGACCGAGGTCATCACCCTGCAAAACCCAATTCATAGCGACATGAACAGCCTGCGGCCATCGGTGCTATGCAATTTATTATTGGCGGTCAAAAACAACCAAGACCGTGGGTTTGACGATATTAATCTGTTCGAGCAAGGCCTGGCCTTTCGCGGTGTCGCGCCCGACGAACAATGGCGCGCCATTGCGGGCGTGCGTTACGCGCCAACCCAACTTCATTGGCAAAAAAACTTGCCGTTGGATAGTTTCGTGCTGAAGGCCGATGTCGCCGCCGCCATCGCCGCCATTGGTTTTAACCCCGACAATTTGCAAATCAAACAAGATGCTTTGCCGGCGCATTTTCACCCCGGGCTGGCGGCCAGTTTGAATTTGGGGCGCGATACGATTGGTTATTTCGGCGCGCTTCACCCCGCCCTGTTGCAACATCATTCCGTCGATGGGCCGGTGTTTGGTTTTGAATTGTTTATCGATAAAATCCCGGCCAGCCGCGCGCAAAGCACCCGCACCCGCCCGCCGCTTTTGTTGAATGATTTACCACGGGTGACGCGCGATTTTGCTTTCGTGGTTGATAAAAAACATAGCGCGGCCAGCATTATCGCCGCGGTGAAAAAATCCGATAAGAAATATATCACCGCCGCCACTATTTTTGATATTTACGCCGATGCCAAAACCCCAGAAAAACAATCGGTGGCGGTGCGGGTAACCATCACCCCCGACGACAAAACATTGTCGGATGGCGATATAAAAAACCTCAGCGATAAAATTATTGCCGAGGTTATAAAATCAACCGGCGGCGAATTGCGACAATAAATAAATCAACCATCATCAAAAAAAAACAACACCAGCAACGAAAGGCTTACACCATGCAACAGGATAAAATCATCATCAAGGGCGCGCGCCAGAACAACCTCAAAAATATCTCGCTCGAATTACCGCGCAACAAATTGGTGGTTATCACCGGCCTTTCCGGGTCGGGCAAATCGTCGCTTGCCTTCGACACGATATTTGCCGAGGGGCAACGTCGCTACGTCGAGAGTTTATCATCCTACGCGCGGCAATTTTTGGAAATGATGCAAAAGCCCGATGTCGATTCGATAGAGGGTTTATCGCCGGCGATTTCCATCGAACAAAAAACCACGTCGCGCAACCCGCGCTCGACGGTTGGCACGGTGACCGAAATTTACGATTACATGCGCCTCATGTGGGCGCGCGCTGGCATTCCCTACTCCCCCGCGACTGGCTTGCCGATTGAAAGCCAAACCGTCAGCCAAATGGTCGACAGCGTGATGAAGATGGATGAGGGCATGAAAATTTTTATCATGGCGCCGGTGGTGCGTGGCCGCAAGGGCGAATACCGCAAGGAGATGCTCGATTACCGCAAAAAAGGTTTTCAACGGATAAAAATCGACGGCAATTTTTATGAATTGGACGATATTCCAACCCTCGATAAAAACCTCAAACACACTATTTCGGTGGTGGTCGACCGCTTGGTGGTCAGCAAAAAAGACGATGCCGCCGAAAAAGAATTTGCGCGCCGCCTGGCCGAAAGCATCGAGCAGGCATTAAAATTAAGCGAGGGCTTGATGACGGTCGAGGAAGCAACCGGTGGCAAGGAGCATATATTCTCCGAGCAATTTTCTTGTCCGGTGTCGGGCTTCACGATTGAAGAAATCGAGCCGCGACTTTTTTCATTCAACAACCCGCATGGTGCCTGCGCGGCCTGCGGCGGCATCGGCGAAAAACGCACGGTCGATGAGGCCCTGCTGGTGCCGAACGACAAATTGTCGTTGAAGGACGGCGCATTGCAAGGTTGGGGCGGTGCCAACCCCGCGCCATGGTATCGCCAAACGTTGGAGGCTCTCTGCAAGGCCTTCGGCGGCGACATGCACATGCCCTATCGCGATTTGCCGGCCAAAACCAAAAAGGCCATCATCCACGGCACCAAGGAAGCTATCGATTTTCAATTCGATGATGGCGTGCGCAAGGTAAAAAGCGTGAAACCATTCGAGGGCGTCATCGCCAATTTGGAACGGCGTTACCGCGAAACCGAATCGAATTGGGCGCGCGAGGATATCGAACGTTACATGTCGGTTGTGCCCTGCAACGAATGCGGCGGCATGAGGTTAAAGCCCGAGGCCTTGGCGGTTAAAATTAACAAAAAACATATATCGGAGGTTGCCGGCCTGTCGATTAGCGAGGCGCAAAAATGGTTTAGCGATTTGCCAAATCATTTGGATAAAAAACGCCAAACCATCGCCGAACGTATTTTGCGTGAAATCAAGGAACGTCTGCAATTTTTGGATAATGTGGGTTTGGATTATTTAAGCCTGTCGCGCCCCGCCGGCAGTTTGTCGGGCGGCGAATCGCAACGGATTCGCTTGGCCTCGCAAATTGGCTCGGGCCTGACCGGTGTGCTCTATGTGCTTGACGAACCATCCATCGGCCTGCACCAGCGGGATAACGCGCGGCTCCTCACCACCCTGGAACGTTTGCGCGACCTGGGGAACACGGTCATCGTTGTCGAGCATGACGAAGACGCGATGCGCCACGCCGATTATTTAATCGACATCGGCCCGGGCGCGGGTATTCACGGCGGGCATTTGGTCGCCATCGGCACGCCGGCCGAGGTCTTAAAATCGAAAGACAGCATCACCGCGCAATATCTATCGGGCAAGAAAGAAATCACCATTCCCAAAAACCGGCGCAAGGGCAATGGCAAAAAATTGGGCATCAGCGGGGCGAAGTCAAACAACCTAAAAAATGTTGGGGTGGAGATTCCGCTCGGCACATTAACCTGCGTCACCGGCGTGTCGGGTTCGGGCAAATCGACATTGATTTTGGAAACCCTTTACCCCGCCCTGTCAAAGGCCTTGATGGGGAGCACCTTCCCCGGGTTGCCATACGACAAATTGGAAAATTCGGTTTACCTTGATAAGGTTATCGACATCGACCAATCACCTATCGGTCGAACCCCACGGTCAAACCCCGCCACCTATACCGGCCTGTTCACGCCGATTCGCGATTGGTATACCAACTTGCCGGAGGCCAAGGCGCGCGGTTACGACGCCGGACGTTTCAGTTTCAACGTAAAGGGCGGGCGATGCGAGGCCTGCCAAGGCGACGGCATGATAAAAATCGAAATGCATTTCTTGCCCGATGTTTACGTGGTGTGCGACCAATGCCGTGGCAAACGATACAACCGCGAGACATTGGATATAACCTGGCGCGACAAAAATATTTTTGACATTCTCGACATGACGGTCGAGGAAGGCCATAAGTTTTTTGCCGCCGTGCCATTTATCAAGGAAAAACTCGAAACCCTCGAACGGGTTGGTTTGGGTTATATCAAAATTGGTCAATCGGCCACCACCCTGTCGGGCGGCGAGGCGCAACGGATAAAACTTGCCAAGGAATTGTCGCGCAAGGCGACCGGCAAAACAATTTATATTTTGGATGAGCCGACCACCGGTTTGCATATCGAGGATGTAAGAAAATTGCTTGATGTCTTGCAAGCTCTAGTCGAGCAAGGTAATACCGTGTTAGTTATCGAACATAATTTGGAGGTTATCAAATGCGCCGATTGGGTGATAGACATGGGGCCAGAGGGCGGCGACAAGGGCGGGCAAGTTGTGGCGATTGGCACGCCGGAGGATATTGCGGCATCGCCGAAATCCCTAACCGGTGAATTTTTGAAACCAATTTTAAAACGGAAATAAAAACATGATAGAAAATATTGCGGCGATATTCCTGATTATATTTAACGCGGTGGTGCAATTTTATTATTGGCTGGCCATCGTCCATATTTTATTATCGTGGTTATTGGCCTTCAACATCATCGACGTGCAAAACCGCATTGCGGCAAAAATTGTGTTCGGCGTTAATCGACTTATGATGCCGATATATGATTGGATACATCAATTCTTGCGGCCGATTGGCGGCGGCATGATAGCGATGTTCGATTTTCGACCGATGCTGTTCATCGTCTTTCTCTATTTCTTTCGACCGATGGTTTATGCTATAGTCGCAAAAATCGTTACGATGCTAACCCAACACTAAACTAGAGACAAAAAATGACAACAATTATCGACGGCAAAGTATTTGCTGAAAACCTCGTAAACGACATCGCGCGCGAGGCAAAAAAAATTATCGCCAAGGGCGTGAAGCCATGCCTGGTGGTGGTGTTGGTCGGCGACAACCCGGCGTCGGAAGTTTATGTCAAAAACAAAATCAAAACCACCATTGCCGCCGGCATGGAAAGTCGCGAACATCGCCTGCCCGCCGCGACATCGGAAAAAGATTTGCTTGACCTGATTGACAAATTAAACCGCGACCCATCGGTCAATGGTATTTTGGTGCAATTGCCATTACCAAAAGGGTTGGACGAGCATAAGGTTATCCAAACCATCTCGGCCGAAAAAGATGTCGATGGTTTCCACCTGACCAATGTTGGGTTGCTGTCGACCGGCGGCAAAAACGCGCTGGTGCCCTGCACCCCCTATGGCTGTTTATTGTTGTTGCAAGATTATTTTAAAAACAAAGATTTGGCTGGGCGCAAGGCCGCGGTTATCGGCCGTTCGAACATTGTCGGCAAACCGATGTTTCAATTATTATTGTCGGCCAACGCGACGCCGACGATTTTGCACAGCAAAACAAAAAACATGGAAAAGGAATTGGCGCAATATGATATCGTGGTCGCGGCGGTCGGCGTGCCCGAAATGGTCAAGGGCGCGTGGTTGAAAAAAGACGCGGTGGTTATCGACGTCGGCATCAACCGCATCGAACGTAACGGCAAAAAAATTATCGTCGGCGATGTTGACACGGCATCAGCCATGGGGATTGCCGCCGCCATTACACCGGTGCCGGGTGGCGTCGGGCCAATGACCATCGCCTGCCTCCTGCGCAACACGCTCGTCGCGACCGCGCGGCAACATGGATTGCCCGAGCCACAACTTTAGCCCATAAAATGACGCGTCCGAAATCGCCCTCAAGTAGCGAAGCGCGTCCTCAAGTAGCGTCAGCGGTAGGACAAAATTTTGGGCAAACCAACCTGCCCTCAAGTAGCGGAGCGGTAGGGCAAACCAAATTGGTAAAAAAAATTTTTGCGGCCTTTCGCCAACATAACCCCGAGCCCAAGGGCGAACTATACCACACCAACAATTTTACCCTGTTGCTGGCGGTAATATTGTCGGCCCAGGCGACCGATGCCGGCGTGAATAAAGCCACCAGGCCGTTGTTCGACAAAATTGCCACACCGCAAGATGTGATTGATATGGGTTTGGAAAAATTTACCGACGCGGTGCGGAGCATCGGGCTTTATAAAACCAAGGCCAGCAATATCATGAAAACCTGCCACATCTTGGTTGAAAAACATAATGGCGTGGTGCCGCAAACGATGGATGAGTTGCGGCAATTGCCGGGCGTCGGCCGCAAAACCGCCAATGTCGTATTGAATATTGCCTTTGGTCAGCCGACCATCGCGGTTGACACCCATGTGTTTCGCGTCAGCAACCGATTGGGCCTATGCCGCACCACCAACCCTGAAAAAACCGAGGAAGCATTATTAAAAATCATTCCAACAGAATTTTTATCGCACGCGCACCACTGGCTTATTTTGCATGGCCGCTATATTTGCAAAAGCCAAAATCCACAATGCACTAATTGTTTTTTGACCAACTGGTGCGAATTTTATCGCACCAATAAATAATAGTGCGATTTTTATCGCACCCACAAATTATAGTGCGACTATTTTCGTTGCAAATAAAACCTAAGTATTTTTTTCCAGCGCGCGGGTTTTTGTTTCGATACGCTGTTGCAGTTCTTTTAAAAAATCCTCTTTCGTCAACCCGCTCGGCATGGCCGGCAAAATCGCCACTTCCGCCCTGCCCTTTTTCATATAATCTTTGTTCCAAAAACAACCGGTGTTAACCGCCACCGGATAAACCGGCGCGCCCAACCGCGCCATCATGTAAACCCCGGGTTGATATGGCCGGGTTTTGCCAACCTTCATCCGCGTCCCCTCGGGGAAGATCACCAACACGCGTTTTTTTGCCAATTGCTTCTTCATCGATTTTATTATGGTCAGCATCGCCGCCGCGCCGGCAGCGCGGTCGATGGCGATATTCTCCGCCGCCTTTAAAAATCCACCAACTATCGGCACGGCCAGCAATTCCTTTTTCAAAATGATGCAGGGGTTGTAAAACTCAACCGATAGCAACATCGTTTCAAACATCGATTGATGCTTCATCGCCAACACATAGGGCGGCTTGGCCAAATGGTCACGCCCTGTCACATGATAGGATAAACCGACAATGTGGCGCAATGCCCACAGCAATCCACCCTCCCACCATTTGGAAAGCAGGTAAACCCAATATTGTTTTTTGATAATATAAAGCGGCGAAAAAATTAAACCTAACAACAATGTCCACACGACAGCAAACACATAATAACTATATTGCCTTACCGCCGCCATTATCGTTACCACCGCTATTGGTTCATGGTATCAAAAAAGTCGTTGTTGCTTTTGGTTGATTTTAATTTTTCGGTTAAGAATTCCATCGCCTCAACACTGCCCATCGGGTTTAGCACGCGGCGTAAAACCCACATTTTTGATAGGGTGTTTTTGTCGACCAAGACTTCCTCTTTCCGCGTGCCCGATTTCACAACATCGATGGCGGGGAAAATCCGTTTGTCAGAAATTTTGCGGTCAAGCACGATTTCGGCGTTGCCGGTGCCTTTGAATTCTTCAAAAATCACCTCATCCATGCGCGAACCGGTATCAATCAGCGCGGTTGAAATAATCGTCAGCGAGCCGCCTTCCTCAATATTTCTGGCGGCACCAAAAAATCGTTTTGGCCGTTGCAAGGCATTGGCGTCAACCCCACCGGTCAAAATCTTACCTGACGAGGGCACCACGGTGTTATAGGCACGGCCGAGGCGCGTGATGGAATCGAGCAGAATAACCACATCTTTTTTATGTTCGACCAAACGTTTGGCCTTGGCAATTACCATGTCGGCAACCTGCACGTGGCGGGTGGCCGGTTCGTCAAAGGTTGATGAAATAACATCGCCCTTGACCGAACGTTGCATGTCGGTCACTTCCTCCGGCCGTTCGTCAATCAACAGCACGATGAGGTAAATTTCCGGGTGATTTTTTTCGAGCGCATGGGCGATGTTTTGCATGATAACGGTTTTACCGGTGCGCGGCGGCGCGACAATCAATGCCCGTTGCCCCTTGCCCAATGGCGCAACAAGTTCGATAACGCGGGTGGTGAAATCACGTTTGCCGTCCTTATCCATTTCGATTTCCAATTTTAATTTTTGCGTCGGGTAAAGCGGCGTCAAGTTATCAAAATTAACGCGATTTTTGCACATGGCCGGGTCGTCAAAATTGACCTCCTCAACCTTTTCCAGCGAGAAGTAACGTTCGCCTTCCTTTGGCGCGACAATGTTACCGCTGATGGTATCGCCAGTGCGCAACGACAGCGATTTAATGGTCGCCGGCGTTACGTAAATATCATCGGGGCCGGCCAAATAATTGGAGCCGGTCGAGCGCAGAAAACCGAAGCCGTCTTGCATAACCTCGAGCACGCCGTGGGCCGAAATCGATTCCCCCTTGAGCGCGATTGATTTTAATATCGCGAACATCATTTCCTGACGGCGCATGGCGGCGGGGTTTTCGACCCCGTGTTTTTCAGCCAGCGATAAAAGCTCGCCGGTGTTTTTGGAAGATAATTCCTTGAGATGCATGTTTTTTTTTCCTATAATAATTTTCTTATAATGATTTTTTTAGATTAGAACAAAAACCGACATAGCGGTTGTTGCGAATTAAATATAAGATTCAGGACGAACCCTTAAAAATTCTATGTAACCTTCCTACCCCAGCAAAACCAGCATGTCAAGCGATAATGCGGTTTTATTTTATCGGCGGTCAATTTGCCATAAATACTTAGAAATTTACCCCCAGGCCAAGGCCGGTGAAGACCGCCAATGGCCCGGCTGGCACGGTGTATTTATAATTATCTGAAGTAATTATACCGTTGATAAGCACGTTATCGGCCAGACCGCTGGTATAGGCTGTTTTCAGCAACGAATGTATATATTTTACATTAATATCGGTATGAAAAAGGCCATTATCATAACTGAGTGTAATTTGCGGCGACAAAACAAACCCGATGCCGCCGGTATAATTGGCGGCGGTTAGAATCGCCCCGGCGTTGCCAATCACCGGCGTTTTGCCAACTGATGTTGGTGTGGTTGGCGTGGCTGGCTGGGTTGGGTCAGGATTCCCTGGGGAAACCGGAATACCCGAATTGGTAGGTGGCAATAGCTTCCCTTGGTTGGTTGGGTCAGCATCCGGAGCAATCGCGCCGCCAACATAAACGATAGTGCCATTTTGCAACCCCGCCTTAATTTGAGCATCGGTAAGGGGGGAGGCAGGATTGGTGGCGGAGGTAATTACCCCGAAAGCACTGATTGAATAACCGCCGCTAAAACATTGATTCGCCGCGAGCTTACGATTGCCAACCGTGTTATCAATATAGGTGTTTGCATTTGATTTGATCGGAATAATATAATAAAAATTGGGAAGATAAGCATTGCCCTGCGGTAATGCCCAGCCATTTGAATCGGTAATATATAGACCAACGCTAGAGTTTGCGTTATTACAACTGGCGTAGGGATTCCATTTATTACCAGTTGTTGGGTCAGTCAAATCGGTGTGTGGGTCAACAACGTAGCGATAGGCCGCGCCGCTCGACACCAAAATATTGCTCGCCCCGGGCTGGCTGGCACTTGGCGTGATGCTCAGGCTGGACAGCCCGACCCCGACCCCAATACCAAATTTTAATCCCCAATAACCGCCCTTATCAAGGTTAAAATTAATGCTTGGCACCAAGGACACAACATTCATATTGACGTTGTAATCATAACTGCCGGCGGCGGTTTGTGCCTCTGCCCCGTTGGTGGTTGTCCAACCGTGGTTAAAGCCGGCATAATCAAACCCGATGCCAAACCCCGAAATATGTTGATAAATAAACGACGCCCCATAGCCAAAGGTTGATTGCCCATCGCCGGCGGTGTTTAAACCATCGTTCCGTTGCAACACGCCCCCCGCAAAATTATAGATATAACCAAAATTGCCTGTTAGCATCAATTTGCCATCGATGTCGTAAGCCAATAGGTTGGTGTTTTTTTCGACCGGTGTTGGGCTGGTGGCCAGAGATTTGTTGACGATTAATTTTTGCACCGAATTGATATTGGTAGCGGCCGTGGCCAGCGTCGGGGTAAATAATAAGGTCGCCAATGCCATGCTGGCTAGGCCAAGTCCTATTTTCTTGGTTGAAAAATCAACCCCCGTTTTTTTTGTATATATTTTTTGCATAAACATTACCCTCCCGAAAGTTAAAAAATATCATTTGTTATTTCTGCGCGCCCGCTTGCCGCAACAAATCGGCTGATTCTTGATGGTCGTTTTTCATCGCCAGGCTTAGGGCGGTTTCGCCGTCCTTTGCCCGCATGTTGGGGTTAGCCCCCTTGTTTAATAACATCCGCACCGTGCTGTCGTTACCGCGCGACGCCGCCCACATCAGCGCGCTCCAGCCATCTTTATCTTGCTGATTGAGGTTGTTGCCATTTTTTGCCGCAAGCAACAGGGGGATAATGCCGGTTTTACCGGTGCTACTGGCCCAAATAAGGGCGGTGCCTTTGCTTTTATCTTTTTTATTAACCTTCGCGCCAGCCGCGAGCAACAATTTCACGATTTCTTCATCGCCACCACTGCTGGCATACATCAAGGCTGTCCAACCGATGGTATCGTCGTCATTCACGTCAATCCCCTTTTGCGCCAATAACAGCGATACAATTTTGGTGTGCCCATTATAGGCCGCGGCCATCAGGGCAGTGATGCCACTTTTGTCATTTTTGTTAAGCTTGGCTTTTTTATCCAGCAGGTCTTGCACCATGCTGGTAAAGCCCTTGCCGCTGGCAATAATCAAGGGCGTGTCGCCGTTGACATCGCGCTTATTTATATCTTTGCCAGTTGCAATAAGGCCACGCGCCGTCACCTGGTCATTGCTGGATATTGCGTCGGTCAAGGCACTGGCGATTGCCGATTGAGATAAAACAACGGAAATCGCAATCGCCGCACCGCTGACAAACAATCGCCGCGCTATCGAATTATATGACATATTCTTCATCTTCTCTCCGTCTTCCTTCTATCTTTTCTTCCCTAGTTTTTTATCCAGGTGTTTTATTTTTAATTTCTATATAAAGAGGAAAAGATGTTTATGCAAGCGTTTTTTTAATATATTCATCTTTGAATTAATAAAAACAACTAATAGTTTTATAAAATGGGTTATAATTTTTTATTTCACGCGCGTGATGGCGCGACGCCTCCCGTCATCTTACAATATGGTTGATACAATACCGGGGTAAGCGGCGATTCGATAAAAAATGCCGCCGATTTTACCCTTATGGTGGCCCTGCCCCGCTTTTTTGGGATAAGGGCAATAATAATAAAGAATGGTTTGTCTTCTCCCCCTTTGCCAATAAATTGGCAAAGGGGGAGGAGAAAACAACGAGCCGAGTTAGTTGTTGTTTTTAGGAGGCTCGCCGAAAACTATAAACCTAAATAAATGTCCCAATAAATGTCCTAACTATCAAAAAACGTGATTAACGCCGCCCCAATAGAGAGGCGTTCTCAAACTCACCATCGCCATCCATGGTATGCGGCGGCGACATATCGGCCTCCATTCTTTCATTATTTTTTTGCAACTGGCGGCGCGTATCGCTGAATTTTTTATTGTTAATGCGCGCCGCTTGTGATTCACGAATATCTTGGCGAATCCCCTCATTTAAAATATCGATGCGTGAATTAAATTCGGCGATCGCCACACCGGCGACCGAGCCCAGCATGCTCATTGTCAAAATCATTAAAATAATTTCGGCAATAGTCGTTTTGCCACTTGCATTGTTGCGATGTGTCCCCATTGTTGTCCCCCTAAAATAATATTTATTGATATGACTTCTTGCCCATCAATAACTGCTATTATAAAGTATTAGGCAAAATAAGTCAATATTTTTATCTGTTTTTTTCTTAGATATGCTATTTTTTATTACAATTTTATATAAATATCGCAAGTATTAATTATGCTTAGTTGTTAATTTTATTTTTGCAATTTTTTTTTAGTTTTCGGCTGATAACCGAACGCGGTGGATTACCCCAATATGTTACCGATTGATTTTCGCATAAATAAGGACTATATTACTCCTATAAGAATTCACCCCGAAAGAACCAAAAAAAAACCATGTTTATCGAAACCGAAACCACCCCAAACCCCGAGGTTCTAACCTTTCGGCCGCATATCGACGGCGGTGGCATGGCCCTGCCGCGCGTTTTTTCATTTCCCAGCAAAGAACTGGCCAAGGAAAAATCACCCCTCGCCTATCATATTTTTGGTATCGACGGTGTGCGCGAGGTTTTTTTGGGCACCGATTTTATTTCGGTGATGAAATCGCCCGAGCAATCATGGGCGACGATGAAACCGCTTATTATCAGCAATATCATCGACAATTTTGCACGCGGTGAGAAGATTATTATCGAAACCACGGGCAATGTCGCGACGGAAAGTAAAAAGGTCATTTTGCACGACCCGAAGGACGCACCGACCGTCGAAAAAATAGAAGAATTAATCGAAACCCGCATTCGCCCGGCCGTGGCACGCGACGGCGGCAACATCGTGCTTGAGGGGTTTGATAAGGGCATTGTTTACCTGGCGATGCAGGGCGCTTGCTCGGGTTGCCCATCGTCAACCGCGACCTTGAAGGCCGGCATCGAAAACATGTTGAAACATTTTATCCCCGAGGTTACGGAGGTTCGGCAATCCTTATAAAATCTTATAGGAATTGCAAGGGTTTATGCCCCTGGCCCGCTTGCCAAAAAAAGCGCGAAGCAACCATATAATTGGTTATTATTTATTAGTTTTGTGGCGCGCCGTAATGGTTGATGCCCTTATCGCTAGGCTTGACCAACCACAGCAACAACATCAGGCTGTAAAGCGCGCAGACCATACCCACCAACACCGCGGCGGGCCCAAAATTGTCGACCGGCAGGTTGGAAAAAAAGGAAAAACCATCGTGGCAAAAACCATAATCCATCATACCAAAACCATCGCCCCTGCCCATCATATTGGATGAATCCAATAGCGAGGCAAAAAGCGTAAAGGGCAAGGTCGGCAACAACAACATCGGCAACAGAAAAAATCCTGAACGATTGGTGTCGTGTAGCCGACGGATTGTTACGGTGATGGATGGCAAAATGGTGAGGATGGCAATTACCCAGCCAACCATCGGTATCAGCCATAGAATGGTGCGAAAAAATTGAAACCACCAAAATTCTGAGCGGCTGGCGCGGCCCGAAATGACTATCGATTTGCTAAAGCAGGTTTTAATGGAGTTAGCAAGATTCATGTTCGTTAATTTGTTATGCGCTGTTATTTTGTGTCGTCAACATACACTAACCGCTAGGGTTTGTCATTATTAGTTTCAACTATCTTTTAATTTTTATCGCAAGCCATAATTATTAATGCCCTTATTACCGCGTTTCAACAACCACCACAGCAACACCAGGCTATAAATCGCCACCATCATGGTCAACAGGATAGCGAATGCCCCCAGGTTATGGGTTGGTTGGTCCAGCCTTATGGTCAAGGAAATATTGTCGTGGGTGAGGACGTAATGCACCTTACGCGAAATATAATTCATTATGGCGGTGCTGTAATTAATAACGTGCGAGATGCCAGCCACACCCATCATGGTGCTACCCACCATGCCCATCAACACCCCCTGCAGGTTTAACAGCGGAAAGGCCATGGCGACCGGCCACACCGGCACGAATATCAACGGCAAAAGATAAAAACCCGAATGGTTGGTGTCGTGCAATCGCCGCACCGTCACCGCAATGGCGGGCAGAATACTGGCCAGCCAAAACAGCCAGCCGATAAGCGGCATCCACCAAATGACAAAGCGAAATACTTGGAACCACCAAAATTCTGAACGGCTAGCGCGGCCAGAAAAAGTGATATATTTGCCAAAGCAAGTTTTTATAGAATCGGATAGGTTCATTATTGTCCCTCTTTTTATTACATTTCTGTTATTGTCTGTCCTGAGACATTTTATAGGGTATTTTGTATTTTTTGTTATTGCCAACCACGGCCATTTTGCATGGTTTTTGGCCGATATTGTTTTATGGCTGTCTGTGCCGGCCTTGGGTTATATGGCCGTTGGCTCGGGATTCACGGCCTTGCTAACCGCGATGCCTGCCCCTTTTGACTTTTGTATTTTTTGGCTGGCTTTCTTAGCCAGCAGGCCGCTATTTTTTGCTTGCGGGTTTTTGCCCTGGCTTGGCGGTTGCGCCATGGGTTGCGATAAATATTTTTATGTTGTTTTTTAATTCAACGATGGCATCCTTGCCATAGATATTATCGCCGTTGGTGCCGCGTTGGCAATAAGATACCAGCAAAATAATTTCATAAATCAAACTGCAATAAAAAAGGCTAAGCACCCTAAATTGGGTTGCCCATTGAAGCGGTTGACCCGATGGTTGAAATAAAAAATCATTCAACATCACCCCCTGTTGCAACAGCGCGCGCACGCCAAGCAAAAACCACGGCACATAAAAAAACTTCGGCAAAAGAAACCACGCCGAATGCTCCACATCATGCAGGCGGCGCACATGGCACGCCACGATGGAGGGTAAAAGCACCCCCGTCGCCACCAAGGTCAATAACAACGCCATGTCATTGGCCGTAACCAAAAGATACATCAGGAGGCCATAAACGATTTGAAATGACCAAAATTCTAAACGGCTGGTCCGGCCGCTGTAACGGTGAAACCCAAGAAAAGAATTTTTATAAATATAAAAAATCGACCAACCGATGTTTGAAATTTTTGCCATGGCGATTATTGGTTATCAAATTATCAAGTAAAAAACAAGGTTGCGATGCAGGTGATATTATAGCCTTAGGCGCGCCCATTAAGCAATGTCGCGGGTAATGGCGGCGGTCATTAGCAATGGGTTTTTCCAACCATCGTCATGCTCCGGCGTGGGCCAGGTCGAAACCATGACCATCACCAAATTGTTTTTTTTATCTATCGACACCATTTGGCCATAAACGCCGAAGCAGCTGATATGCGGCGGCGTTACATCATTTATCCAGAAGAAATTTTTATAACCGCCGCCCGGCGCCAGGGCGGGGTTGGTTTTGTCAAACTTGTATGGCGCGGGGTTATAACATTCAGCGACCAACGATTCCGTCAATACCTGCTTGTCGTTGATGAAGCCGTCCTCCGCCATCATAACACCAAATGCCAATATATCGCGCGCCCGCGCGCACAAACCGCCAGAACCGATGCCAAAGCCGCTGGGGTCAAGTGTGATGTAGCCATTGGCACCGGCGCCCATCGGCCGCCATAAAAATTCAGAAATCAGGTCAGCAATTTTTTTACCGGTTAGTTTTTCAAAACAATGGGTAACAACATCGGCCTCAACACAGCGATAAACCATTTGCTCGCCATGGGGAAAGCTTATTTTTTTTAATGTTTGCAACAGCGCAAAATTGTCGCGGGGGTAGGAGCCGTCGTTCCCCTTCCATCCATTGGCGATATCAAGCGCGTAGCTATCGCCGCTGGTATCGTCGATGGGAAATTCATAATAATCTTGCTTAAACTCGATGCCACTGCGCATGTCCATCGCCTGTTGCACGGTGGCACCGGCATAGCCGGTGTTGTTCATCTCGGGCAAAATGGATTCTATCAACATATCACCACGCAGGATTTTTTCGGCCTTCAATTTCTGGCCGACCGCGCCGATAACTGATTTGGTGACAGATTGCAATAAATGACAACTGGCGGCGTTGGTGAAGCTATGGTATTTTTCAAAAATTATTTTGCCGCGATGATAAACCAAAAAACCATCAACAAACCCATGGTCGAGGTATTGCTTCACGCTGGTCGCCCTGCCCTTACTATCGGTAAAATTTATCGCCTCTATATCCTGCTTCTGTTCGGCAAAATGCAACATGTTTTTTTCATCGCGGGCGATGGTCGCGGTTGGCATGAATTGATTGCAATGATTAAATGCCCAGCGCATTTGCGGCGGGCTATCCCAATTTTCCAAATTGACCTGCAACTCATTTGTCACCGGTTTACCCGCCATGATGGGTGGTTGCGCTAGATTATTAGGAAAAATATTGGGCAATGAGGTTGGCAATCTTTATTGATGACAAATAATTTAGGACAAGTAATTTAGGATAGCGCATTAACGATGGCTTCGCTTGCCAGAAGCGAATCGACCCAGCCATTATCGGTGCCGTGGGTCGGCCAACTGCTAAAGGCGGTAATCACTACGTCGTTGGTTTTGTCGATGTAAACCAATTGGCCAAACACGCCCGAGCATAAAATCACCTGCGGCGATTGGTCATTAATCCAGAAAAAATTCTTGTAACCGCCGCAGGGGGTTAACTCCGGGTGTTTTTTATCAAATTGGTAAGGCGCCGGGTTGTAACATTCGGCGACCAATGATTCGGGCAGTAGTTGTTTGCCGTTGATAACCCCGCCCTCCGCCATCATAACGCCGAATTTTAACATATCAACCGCGCGGGCGCAGGCCCCACCCGACCCGATGCCATAGCCGTGGGAATCGACGGTGAAGAAGGCGTCACCCTCCGCCCCCATCGGTCGCCAGAAAAATTCAGAAACCAATTCGGCAATTTTTTTACCGGTTAGTTTTTCGATGCAATGGGTCACCACGTCGGTTTCAACGCAACGATAAATCATGTCGTGGCCATGGGCGAAGATTTGTTTTTTGTAGGTTTGGAGTAATGAAAAATTATCCGATGCAATATTGCCAGGGTTCGGTTTCCAACCGCTGGCGACGTCCAAATCAAAACAATCGCCCTGCAATGGGTTTTCAAAATAGGTTTCTTTAAAATCGATGCCGGTGCGCATATCCATCGCCTGTTGCATTGTCGCGCCGGCGTAGCCGGTTTTTTTCATCTCGGGCAAGATGTCTTCTACCAACATGTCGCCACGCAAGATTTTTTCGGCCTTTAATTTTTGCGCCACCGCGCCAACCAATGATTTGCTCATCGATTGCATCAAATGCCGGCTGGTGGCGGTGGTGAAGGCAAAATATTTTTCAAAAACAATTGCCCCCTTATGATAAACCACATAGGCGTCGGTGAAGCCGTTGCTAAGGTAAGCCTCCAGGGTCATGGCCTGCCCCTGGTTATCGGTAAAAGGCACCGTCGATAAATCTTGCAATTTTTTTGGAAAAAACAACGCGTTTTTTTCATCGCGCGCGATTATCGCCGACGGCATGATTTCGTTGCAATGGCTAAATGCCCAGCGGTTATAGGGCGGCGAATCCCAATTTTCCAGATTGACCCGCCATTCCTGCGGGACGGGTTTGCCCCGCATGATGGGCGGTTGCGGTTGGTTATTAGTAAAAATTTTTTTCATCGTCATTTATAAAAAAAACCATAGACACGCCTAAGCAAGGTTTTTGCTGATGGCCTCGCTCAACAACATTACATCGTGCCATTCGTCGACATTGTAATAGGTTGGGCTGGTGGCAAATTGCACTATCACCATGTCCTTTTCTTTATCCATGATGACATTTTGGCCAAACACGCCGCTACACATAATAACCGGCGGCGCAACATCCTTTATCCAAAAAAAGTTTTTATAACCACCGCACGGGGTTATCTCCTCATTTTTTTTATCAAATGGGTAAGGTGACGGGTCGTAACATTCGGCAACCCGCGCCGCCGATAACAATTGCTTGCCGTTGACAACCCCATCCTCGGTCATCATAACGCCAAATTTTAACATATCAACCGCCCGTGCCGACATGCCACCGCAACCGATGCCATAACCCATCGGGTCAACGGCGATGGCGGCATCGGCCTCCGCCCCCATTGGTCGCCAAAAAAATTCGGAAATCAATTCGGCAATTTTTTTGCCGGTTAGTTTTTCGAAGCAGTGGGTGGCGACGTCGGTATCGGTTGAACGATAGACTACTTGTTCCCCGGGGGGTGATATTAGCTTTTTATAAGTTTGCATCAAGCTATAATTGTCCTTGGGGTGGCGACCATCATTTGGCTTCCACCCATTGGCGGCATCAAGCGCGTAACAATCGCTTGCGATGTCGTCCATCTCATCATAATTTTCAGAAAAACTTATGCCGCTTCTCATGTCCATCAGATGCTGGATGGTCGCGCCGCCGTAGGCTGTTCCTTTAAGCTCGGGCAAAACCTTTTCCACCAACATGTCGCCATGCAATATCTTATCGTCTTTTAATTTTTGGCCGATCGCGCCGACAATCGATTTGCCCATCGATTGCATCAAATGACAACTGCGCTGGTTGGTGAAGGCAAAGTATTTTTCAAAAATAATTTTACCCTTGTGATAAACCAAAAAGGCATCGACAAAACCCTTTTCCAAATAATCCTGCATGCTGGTCTTGACGCCGCGGCTATTGGTAAAGGTTAACCCTTCAAGGTTTTGTGGTGCCGTCGGAAAAAATAAAGCATTTTTTTCATCGCGCGCAATTACCGCCGAGGGAATAATTTCACTGCAATGATTAAATGACCAGCGGTTATAGGGCGGCATATCCCAATTTTTTAAATTGATTCGCCATTCTTGCGGAATTGGCTTGCCCTGCATGATGGGCGGTTGCGGCCGGTCGTTGGCGTAGGCCGCTATTGTGTCCATTGCGCCCCCGCCAAGTTTCGCATTGTTTGTTGTGTTATTCATTATGTCATTCTCTATTTTTTTTATCATATAGTTTGTCCTCCCTATATTGTTCTAATCTAATCATGGTCATTATTTATTTGACCCACAACTATTTAAATCTAGCATTATAGTTTTATTATACAAGCAGAATCTTTTCGTTATTGTTATATTGTTTTTGAATGTCAAAAATGCTATGAGAGCGAAATGTTAAGCGAAAAACAAAAAAAATTCCTTCTGGGAAACGAAAAACTCCCCACGCCGTTCCAAGTTATCGACCTTGAACTGGTGGCCGAGCAGTATAAAAAATTTCGCGACCATTTATCCTTTGCCAATATCTATTACGCGGTCAAATCAAACCCCAATGATGAGGTTGTTAAGAAATTGGTCTCCTTGGGGAGTTATTTTGATACTGCCTCTATCGAAGAAATCGACCAAGTGTTGTCGCATGGTGCAACGCCCGACAAATTATCCTATGGCTCGACGATAAAAAAATCATCGGCGATTAAGGCCGCCCTGGCGAAGGGCATCCGCCTGTTCGCGATGGATTCAGATATGGAATTAAAAAAAATTGCGGATGAAGCCAAAGCCCTCGGGCTGACCGATGTCGGCGTTTATTGCCGCATTCTGCATGATGGCACGGGCTCGGGCTACCCGCTAAACCACAAATTTGGCACCACCCCCGCCGAAACGATTGAATTATTAAGCCGCGCCCGTGAATTGGGCCTGGTGCCGCGCGGCGTTTCGTTCCACGTGGGGTCGCAGGCGCGGTTGTCCGCCCCGTGGCTAAATGCCTTGAAAACGGTAAAGGAAATTTTTGATGCCCTGGCGGCGCGCGGCATCATGCTTGACCTTATCAACCTGGGTGGCGGCTACCCCGCCCGTTATCGCAACGATGAAAACACCATGAGCATCGACGCCATCGGTGCCGATATCGCCGCCGAAATAAAAAAACTATTCGGCGACCAAAAAATTTATTACCTTATCGAACCTGGCCGCGCCCTGGTGGCCGAGGCCGCCATTTCAGTCGCCGAGGTTATTTTAAAAAGCCACAAAGAAAACAGCGGCGAGTGGTTGTATATCGACCTTGGGGTTTATAACGGCTTGTTTGAGGCCATCGACCCAACGGCGCAACATGTTATTGCGCCGCTACAACCAATTCCTGGGCCGACCGAACCGATGATTTTGGCCGGGCCGACCTGTGATAGCTGGGATACGCTTTATAGCAAGGCGAAATATGACCTGCCACGCGATTTAAAACCTGGCGACCGATTGGTGTTTATCAATACCGGCAGTTACAGCGGTAGCATGTCGTCGCTCAATTTTAACGGCTTCGCGCCGATTCATATCTACACCATTTAATATCGTTGCTGGCCTTGGTCGCCTTTACAAGCCAAAGCCAAATTCGGTGGCGTCGTGTTTTTCGCGCCAATCGGGCGTCAGGCGGATGAAGATTTTTAGAAAAACCTTTTGCTCGAATAGCTCCTCCATCTGTTGGCGCGCGCGACTGGCGATGGTTTTCATATTCTGCCCACCACGCCCCAATATCATCGGCCGGTGATTTTCCTTTTCGATGTGAATTGTTTGATGAATATGGAGGGTGGTTTTGTTTGTTTTATTATTTTTTTCGACCTTCCAACTTTCGGTTTCGACCCCCAAGCGATAGGGTAATTCTTGATGCAAATAATTAAACAATTGCTCGCGCAAAATTTCCGCGGCAAATAATCGGTCAGGTAGGTCGCTGGCTTGGTCGCTGTCGTAATGCCATGCCCCCTGCGGCAATCGGCTAACCAACAATTTTAACAAATCGCTGGTGCCATCTTTTTTCAAGGCCGATATCATCAACACCCGTTCGACCGATGATTCTTTTTCTATTTTTTCGGCCAAGGAAAGCAATTGTTCTTTTTTTACCTTATCAATT
Source organism: Hydrotalea sp. (assembly GCA_030054115.1). Lineage (NCBI taxonomy): Bacteria > Pseudomonadati > Bacteroidota > Chitinophagia > Chitinophagales > Chitinophagaceae > Hydrotalea > Hydrotalea sp. The sequence continues at coordinate 31,899 of JASGCL010000003.1, read as the reverse complement.
TTGTTCAGCACCGCGATAACCGACGCCTTGTTTTTTTCCAACTGCGATAAAATATGCAACACATTGGGCGTCAGGCCGCTGTCGGCGGCGATAAGCAACACCGCGCAATCGACCCGCTCCAAGGCCTGCCATGCCGCCTTGACCATTTGCCGGTCAAAACTATCCTTGGCGTTAAAAATACCCGGCGTATCGATAAGCGCCATCTGCGCCCCGCCCGATTCGACAATCGCCGTCAGGCGAAAACGTGTGGTTTGTGGTTTGCGGCTGACGATGGAAACTTTTTGGCCGGTCAAAACATTGGCCAGGGTTGATTTCCCCGCGTTGGGCGCGCCCAGCAACGCTACCACGCCAAATTGTTTATCGCTGTTGCTATCAGTTTTTTTATCCGCTTCTTGATTAGAATTTTTATCCTTTATCATTTTTTTTCTTTCATTATAAATCTAGTTTTTTAATAATCGTCATGGCTTGGGTTGCCGCCTTGCTCATGGCCAATTTTTTTGTTTTGGCGGTCGCGGTGATAACGCCAACCGACGGCACCCCCGTTTCCAATTCAACGGCAAAGGTTGGCTCATGGTCGCTACCGCCGGTCGACAATAATTTGTAACTCGGCGGCGGTAACTTCCTTGCCTGCAACCATTCTTGCAATTGGCCGCGTGGGTTGTTGATTGTCCCCTCGGCCTCGACCAAAAATTCTTGCCAATGTTTTCTGACAAAGGATTCGACCACCTCCATCCCCTTGCTTATATAGAGCGCGGCCAAAAAGGCTTCAAGGCTATTCACCATCGCCGATTCGATGGCGCGCTCGCCAAGTTTGTTTGGAATTTTCGTTTCCAGCAACGCCGCCAAACCCAATTTGCTGGCGACGCTATATAATGTGTCGGTCGATACCATGCGGGCCGAGGCAATGGATAAAAAACCCTCCTTTTGCTCGGGGTATAGTTCATACAGCCAACGCGCCATCACCAACCCCAACACGCGGTCGCCCAAAAATTCCAATCGTTCGTAATTGCCCTCATGCTTTGCGCTGGGGTGGGTGAAGGCCTGGCGCAACAGCGGCTCGTGGTCTATATTGAAATCGATACCAATGGCGAGGTTTATTAGCTCCAGAAAAACTTTATCTTTCATTGTTATATTGCTTCATGATTTGGGGACAACGATGGCTCATAACCTATTTGCCTTTTAATTATTGCACCACCGAAAAAAATCGCTTGAAGCGCAACGACCAGCCAAACGATGTTTTGTTATCATTTTTATTGGTGGAAAATAACACGCAGGCGACGCGACCGATGATGTTTTCGCGCGGAATAAAACCAACGCCAAAGGGCGGCAGAACGCGGCTATCAAGCGAATTGTCACGATTATCACCCACGCCAAAATACTGGCCTGCCGGCACCACATAGGGGGCGGTATTGGCCAATTCCCCCTGGTTACCGTTTAGTTGGATGACGTTATAGGATTTTACGAGGCCATTATCCTTATAATTGCGGGGAATGGTTTCCTTAAATTGTTGAACGCTCATGTCATTATTATCGTCCATGCCATAATCTTCAATCGCCGTGCGTGGCAATGGTTTGCCATTTACCCATAGGATGCCCTTTTTCATCTGCAACGTATCCCCGGGCAGGCCGACGATGCGTTTGACGTAACTTTCTTTCGGGTTGGGGGGGAAGCGAAACACCACCACATCGCCGCGTTTAACCTCGGTGCCAAAAATGCGGCCGGCAAAATCCACCGGTTCTAGCGGCAGGCTGTATTTGCCATAGCCGTAGCTCATTTTATTAACCAAAATATAATCACCAATCAATAGGTTTGGCACCATCGATGACGAGGGAATAACGAACGGTTCAAACAACAGGGCGCGAAACGCCATGACCAAAAGAAAAATTTGCGCGAAAAAAAACCCGAGGTCGTATTTTTGTTCGATTTTTTTTGAAAAAAACCCGTGGCCGCGCACATGCCGCACCGCGAAATCAACTAGCACCAGAAATAATAAAAGATAAATAACTATCGATAAATGCATTGGTTGTGCCCTTTAAAAACTATTTTTTGCTTATTGCGTTTCCAACTGGGTTAAGAAACTTGATAGTCTTTCTTCCTTATCGGTTTTTATCAACGGCTCGATGACGTCATCCAGCGCCGAACCCTGCATGATTTCATTTAATTTGTAAAGGGTTAATTTAATGCGATGGTCGGAGACGCGGCCCTCGGGGAAGTTATAGGTTCTAATTTTTTCCGCCCGTTCGCCCGACCCGACCATCAAACGGCGTGCCGCGGTGCGTTTTTTCATTTTTTCCTCGCGCTGATGCTCGAACAACCGCGCGCGGAGGAGGCGCATCGCCTGCGCCCGGTTTTTATGTTGCGATTTTTCGGTTTGGCAGGCCACCGCCACGCCCGACGGCAAGTGGGTAATCCGCACCGCCGAATCCGTCGTGTTAACATGTTGGCCGCCGGCGCCTTGCGACCGATAGGTATCGACCCGCAAATCCTCGGGGCTGATGGTGATTTCGACCTCCTCCGGCTCGGGCAAAATCGCCACTGTCGCGGTTGAGGTATGAACCCGCCCGGCGTTTTCGGTAACCGGCACCCGTTGCACGCGGTGCACGCCGCCCTCGAACTTCATCCGCTCGAAAGCTCCCTCCCCCTTTATCGAGGCCGAACCGGTCGCCAAGCCGCCCAGGTCATTTTCGCTGATATCGATGGTTTCAAACCGCCAGCCATTTTTTTCGGCGTAACGGCGATACATGGCGAGGAGGTCGCCGGCGAACAAGGCCGCCTCCAACCCGCCGGTGCCGGCCCGCACCTCAACGATTAAGGAATCGATATTGTCGTCTTCGTCGCTGGGAATCAATTCCAATTCGAGCTCGTGGCGCAGAACCGGCAATTGCGGCGTTAATTCCTCTTTTTCCTGAGTCGCCACGGCGCGCATCTCCTGGTCTAATGTTTTATCGGCTAACATCTCGTCGCAATCCTGCAGTGATTTTACCATGCGCAGGTATTTTTCCATGTCGGGCACAATTTTGGCCAGCGACGATAATTCCTTGGCCAGGCCGCCCATACCCTTGAAACCGGTAGTGTCGCCCTTGACCATTTTGTCCTGCAATTCTTGGTAATAGGCCAATCGTTGGTTGACATAATTGTCAAATGGGTTGGTGGTTTTTTTTGCGTCGCTCATTTTTTTTTATTTATCCTTTACGCTATTTTTTTTGCTTTGGCGATGATATCGCTTAAGCCCATGGTTTCTTGCTTGGTTGCCTGTTGGTTTTCCTGAGTGCTTTGTTCGGTATTTTGTTGTAAATTTTTATATTGAAATTGATTCTTTGCCAACTCGTCATCGCCAAAAATGATGGCCACCGCGGCGTTTAATTTGTTGGCGCGGCTCAGGGATTTTTTGATATCGCCGCTGAGGCCAATTTCAACCCGCAAACCGGCGTTGCGCAATTGCATCGCCACGCCGGCGACCTTGGCCAATGATTTATCGCCTATCGGGCAGAGGAACAATAAGGGCGATTCCTGAACCGCATCATCCGGCAATAGCTCCAACAAACGCTCCAGGCCGGCGGCGAAGCCAACGCCGCGCACGTCCCTTGCCCCGAACATTGCCGGCAAATCGTCGTAACGCCCGCCGGCCAAGATGGTGCCCTGCGCCCCCAATTGTTGGGTGACAAATTCAAACGCCGTGTGGCAATAATAATCCAATCCGCGCACCAATTGTTGGTTAACGGCGAAGGGAATCTTGGCGTCGGTTAATAAAGCCTGTAGCGCGGCAAATTTCTCGGCCGATTCTTTATCATAATAGTTTTTTAAATGCGGCGCGCCGGCCACCAATTTTTTATCGCCCTCATCTTTTGAATCCAATATGCGCAGGGGATTTTGTTGCAAACGCATTTTTGAATCGGCCGACAAATCGTTTTTGTAGGGATTAAAATAATCGACCAGGGCGGCGCGGTAGGCGACGCGCGATTCGCGGCTCCCCAAGGAATTTATTTCCAAGCGGTAATCACCAATGCCAAGCCCAGTTAAAAAACCATGGCCGAGGGTGATGACCTCGGCGTCGACCATCGCGGTCGCGGCCGATGATTGCGGCGCGTGTAAATACTCGACGCCAAATTGGTGAAATTGGCGATAACGACCACGTTGCGGCCGTTCGTAACGAAACATCGGCCCGTGATAAAAAAACTTGCAGGGCAATTGTTGTTGCAAACCATTTTCAACAAATGCCCGCATGACGCCGGCGGTGTTTTCGGGGCGCAGGCAGATTTTATCCCCGCCCCTATCCTCAAAGACAAACATTTCCTTGTGAATAATATCCGATTCCTGGCCCAGCGATTCGGTAAAAACCTGCACCGATTCGATAAGCGGTGTGATGATTTCTTGATAATTATAAAGCTCGGCGATGCGCCGCGCCCGCGCCACCACGGTGGCCAATTTGGCCGATCTTTTGCCAATAAAATCTTGGGTGCCACGCACCGATTGAATATTGCTCATGATTTTGGTTTTTATTATTACTGGTCTGGTTATTTGTGGCCGCTTGCTGATGCGCCGCTGTTATGCCGCGCCGCCAATTTTTCTTCCACTAAACCGACCAAATAATCAACGATATTATCATCTTGGAAGCGGTGCGCCGGAATGCCGCCCAAATATATTTGGTGGGTGGCGTGGCCGCTTGCCCCCTTGCCGCCGCCGGTAAAGCCAATGTCGGTTTCGCGCGCCTCGCCCGGGCCGTTAACCACACAGCCGATGACCGACAGGGTGATTTCTTCCTTGATATGCGCCAGGCGTTTTTCCAACTCGCCGACGATTTTTATCACGTCAAATTGCTGGCGCGCGCAACTGGGGCAGGAAATAATTTTGACGCCACGGCTTCTTATGCTCAGGGATTTTAAAATTTCGTAGGCAACGCGAACCTCCTCCACCGGGTCAGCCGACAGCGACACGCGAACCGTATCGCCAATTCCCGCCCACAATAAATTACCCATACCGATGGCCGATTTAATCGAACCGCTCATCAACCCGCCGGCCTCGGTAATCCCCAGATGCAGGGGGCAATCGATTTGTTCCGCCAATTGTTGGTAGGCCGCCACCGCCAAAAAAATGTCGGAGGCCTTGACCGAAATTTTAAATTCATGAAAATCCAAATCTTGTAATATTTTTGCGTGGTGAAGGGCGGATTCGACCAGGGCCTCGGGGCATGGCTCGCCATATTTTTCAAGCAGGTGTTTTTCCAACGACCCGCCGTTGACGCCGATACGCATCGAACAGCCATTATCACGCGCCGCCTGCACCACTTCCCTCACGCGGTCTATCGGCCCAATGTTGCCGGGGTTGATGCGCAGGCAGGCCGCGCCGTTTTTCGCCGCCTCTATCCCTCGGCGATAATGAAAATGAATATCGGCGACTATCGGCACCGACGAATATTTGGTGATTTCTTTCAGGGCGGCGCTGGAGGCTTCATCGGGGCAGGAGACGCGAACAATATCGGCCCCGGCCTCGGCTGAGGCCTCGATTTGTTTCAACGTGGCGGTGGTGTCGGTGGTTAGGCTGTTGGTCATGGTTTGCACCGCTATCGGCGCGTTGCCACCAACCGATATCGCCCCGACCTTGATGGTTCGGCATGGGCGGCGATGGATGGTGCGAAACGGGCGATGGTTTTCCATGATTATTTTATGATTATTCTATTTCTGCCTTAAAAAATTATTGCGCAAATGATGTTTTAAGCCATACCATATTTATGACAAATTCGCCATATCAGGTTGAACAGATTCTCCGCCATCATCAGGCGTTTTTTGTTGGCTTTAATCGCTGGCAAGTTTTTTTCGTATGCCCCCGATTTGATGGTGCGTTTGATAAGGGCGATGGCATCCCTCGGCCGGCTGATATCGATGGCAGTTATCGACGCGGTGTCGAAATAATCCGCGACGTTTGGTGCGCCGGCATAAAAAACAAAACATTCGGCGAGCAATGGGTCGGCCAATTTTTCGGTCCAATAATGGGGGATGAGCGAATTTTCCAGCGCGATATGATATTTATATTTTTCCAACCCGGCGGCTTTATCGGCGATGAATTGCCGCTTGCTGCCAAAAATATCCAGCATATCGCCCAATTCCTTATCCTTCGCCAATTCATCGACGAAGGCAACGCGCAATTGTTGTTGCGCGGTGCGATGCTGGCGCGACGCAATCACCGATAGGATTTTTTCTGGTGATTTGTTTTTATGGGGCGATTGCAACAAATCTTGCCAATTTTTGGTGATGACTCGTTCGCTTGATTTTTGCTTGTCCTGGGCAAAACCATACCACCATTCCAACCCGCCGTGCGATTCGACCCATTTGCCATCGCGATACCATGTTGGTCTTGGCCGTTGCGCGACAACGATGCCAAATTGCGACAGAAATTTTTTACCATAAACCACCCGCGCGAAGGGCAAAACCATCGGTTCGGTTTGAATATGTATTTTGCGCCGGCGTGGATGGTTAATCACCAATGGCCAATAGGGAATGGAAAGTTTTTTGGCAATGCTATGCCACAGGTTTTTTTTATAGGGCGGGTAATGCCACACCACCACAATATCATCGGGCAAAATCGCTTGGTTGAAAACAAAATGTAAGTTTTTCCATAACACACCATCCCTACCCCGTTGTGGGGCTTGCCGCGCCAATACCCTGGCCGACGCCAGATGCTCGGTCAGTATATTTACCCGCGTCGTTGTTTTTAACCTATGAGCCGGCTTGCTTGGTTGTTTTTTCATCATAATTCTTTTATATCTTTCGCATTAGCTTCACAAGGGCTTCCCAACAGATTCCAAACCGATTCCCAAGAATTTTTATGCACCCACCACCATGCCCAGCACCCCACTTGTTTCGATTATCATGCCGGTGTTCAATGGTGAGCAATATATTGCGCGCGCCATCGATTCGGTGTTGCAACAAACCTATAAACAACTGGAATTAATTATTGTCGATGATGGTTCGACCGACGGCACGGCGACCATGGTTAAAAAATACCAAGCAAGCGATAAACGCGTAAAATATATTAAAAACAAAAAAAACAGCAAGCAATGGTTTTCGCGCAATGTGGGGCTGGCCGCCGCAACCGGCGATTATATTGCCTGGCAAGATGCCGACGACATGGCCGATAAAACCCGCATCGCCAAACAACTAGATTTTTTACAAAAAAACAAAGCTTATGATTTGGTGGCCAGCGACATGATGGTCATCAACCAAGATGATAAAAAAATTTCCATCGTGCGGGGCGGCACAGCAAGCCCACAAGATTCATGGTTGCATCGCCAAAGACTATTTTGCCCCAGCCTGATGTTTAAAAAAAATATATTATTATCGCTCGCCCCGCCCTATTGTCGCCCCTTGCCGATTGGTGAAGACATCGACCTGCTTTATCGTTTGCGCGAACAAAAACATCAATGCGGCATTATCCATCAATCGCTTTACCATTATCGGCGCGCCGGCGGGCAAACCACTGGTTTTCATTTTCTATCGTTGCTTTATGGCGAATTGGTGCGCTATTCATCCTACAGCCGGCAAAACTTGGCGCGCGACCTGTTGCATTTTCATAACGACGAATTGTTGGCGGCGCGCGATTTGCCAAGTGCCTTTATCCCTTTCTTGCGTGAAAAAAAACTACAGCACGTGCATAAGGTTTTTATCAATCGTTTTGTCATTGGGCAATATTATTCGTTATTAAAAACGCCGCTGGTTTTTATCAACAACCTGCCGCTGTTAGGGCGATTTTATATTACATTGTTGCACCATCAGCCGGTGCGATTCATTATTGCGTCGGTTATGGCCGTGCCGCGTCAATTGTTGCGACTGGTTTATTGCCGCCTGACCCAGCAACGTTTTTTTGTCGACTAAATTATGTCTTTTTTACTGCTTGCGCGGGCTTGACAGCAACCATCACGGCTTGCTATTACAATTGCCCATCGAAGCATTCTTCCCCCCACAACACAAGCGCATCGCATAAAATGCTAAGATATTTTATCTTTTATTAATTATATTATTTTATTTCCACTTATACGATAGTTGCTTCTTAGCTTGCAACCATCGTCCACCTTTCCTTTAGAAAACGTTGCTCTCACCATGTCAAAAGCTCATAAAAAATCTGGCCTATTTGGCTTAGGCTTTCTTTCGTTGGGGATTGTCTATGGCGACATCGGCACCAGCCCGCTTTATACCATCAATGGCATATTTAATAATATCACGGGCATTGCCTTAACGCCGGTTAATATCCTCGGTGCAATCTCGGCTATTTTTTGGGCATTGATTATCACCGTGTCGCTAAAATACGTAATGATAGTGCTTCGCGCCGACAATCGTGGCGAGGGTGGTATCCTTGCGCTACTCACGCTTGTCTCTTCTATCACCCGAAGCAATAGCCGTAGTTACGGCATTTTCCTCGCCTTGGGCATGTTGGGGGCGGCCTTGTTTTTGGCCGAAAGCGTTATCACGCCAGCAATTTCGGTGCTGGGTGCGTTGGAGGGGTTGAATTACGCCCCAGCGCTACAAGATATCCGTTTTAACGTCGTGAGTATAGCGGTTTTAATTTTGCTTGTGTTGTTTTACGCCCAACGTAGCGGCACCGCAAAAATTGGCAATTATTTTAGCTACATCATGGTATTGTGGTTTGTGACATTGGGGTTTTTTGGTTTTTTGAGCATCGCCAAGAACCCAGCTATATTAGCCGCCCTTAACCCGGTAGTCGCCATACGTTTTTTATGTGGCGATGGCAAAATATTATTTGTCGCCCTTAGCGGTATTGTGCTGGCCGTGACCGGCGTCGAGGCGCTTTATGCTGATATGGGGCATTTGGGCAGGAACCCTATTCGTTTTGCTTGGACATTGCTGGTCTTTCCGGCCCTCTCCCTTAATTATCTTGGCCAGGGGGCTGAGCTCCTGCTTAATCCTGAAGAGGCTATCAAAAATCCTTTCTACCATCTTTTTCCTGAGCCTTATATTTTGCCGGCGGTTATTCTGGCTACCTTTGCCACGATTATTGCGTCGCAGGCAGTTATTTCAGGAACATTTTCGATGACGCGCCAGGCGGTGCAACTGGGGTTGTTGCCGCGTCTAAACATCATTCACAAATCGCCCAATGTTATCGGGCAAATTTATATCCCGCTTATCAATTGGTTGCTATTCTTTTTGGTTTTTATGACGACCATTATTTTTCAAAGCTCCCACAACCTTGCCTCGGCCTATGGTATTTCGGTAACCCTGACCATGATTATTTCTTCTATCTTAATGTATCAAGTCGTGACCAAACGCTGGCATTGGAAAAAATGGATAGCCCTGCCGGTTATTTCTTTCTTTTTGTTATTTGATTTTTCCTTTGCCCTTTCTTGCTTGAGTAAGTTATGGCACGGTGGCTGGTTCACCCTGGCGATTGCGGCATTCGTGATGATTATCGTGACGACGTGGCGGCAAGGCAAGGCCATTTTGGTGCGGGTGATGCGGAGCGAGGCCTTCTACCTGGAGCCCTACATCAAGAATCTTATGAAGCGCAAAAAATACCCCAACGTTAACCGCACGGCGGTCTATTTGGTGGAAAATCCCGATTCGGTGCCGTCGGCTTTCGTCGATAACCTAAAACACAACATGGTGATGCACGACCGAAATATTTTCTTAACCGTTGAATTCACCACCGCATCGACCGTGCCAATTTCTCATCGTTTGGAAATGAAAGAAATCATCCCGGGGTTTTGGCAAGTCAAGGTGCGTTATGGTTTTATGGAACACCCCGATATTCACCCGGTGTTGGAAATTATGAAGGAGCGCGGCCTGGATGTTGACCCCACCAAGACATCCTACTTCATGAGCCATCAAACAATTGTTTCGACCCATATTTATGGCATGGCCTATTGGCGCGAACAGGTTTTTTCTTGGATGTATCGCAATTCCAATTCGATTTTTGAATATTTCGATATTCCGCCAAGTCAGGTTGTCATTCTCGGCTCGCGGATACAGATATAGCGCTTCCGCTAAGGACTGTATTGCTGCCGCAAGCGAGATAATCTTTATAGTTTTTATCTCAAGCGATGTTCGCACGCTTCTAGATTTAAGGGCAGATTACTGCCGCAAGTGTAAGAAAAGGTTATTTTTCTTTAAAATAAGTGGTAGAGAATACAGGTTTTTGCGCTTGCACTAGGCACAATTTATTGCCCTACCACTTCGTTGCTTGAGGGCAATAAATTTGCCATACCACTTCGTTGCTTGAGGGCAATAAATTCGCCCTATCGCTTCGCTACTTGAGGGCAAACCAAATTGCCTAGATATTCGAATCCGGCACGGCGTCTTTTTTCTGCTTGATAAAGGCCAAGATGGCTTCGTCCTTGGCCTTATCCAACACCGGCGCATGGTCAGGGTATTCGGTTAAAAGTTTTTTTACCAATTTGTTGGCGCGTTGCGTCATATCCTGTTCGCCCTCGGCCAGCCACTGTTCAAAACTATTATTGTCGGCGATCGGTGAGCGGTGGAACGCCGTTTCATAATTATTTTGCGTATGTTCACAACCTAAGAAATGGCCGCCGTGTTTGACCTCGTAAATCGCGCCCATCGCCTGTTGGTTATCATCGGGGGTGATGCCTTGCGAAAATTTAACCATCATCAGGGCTTGGTCGGCGTCCATCACAAATTTTTCGTATGATGCCGACAGCCCGCCCTCCAACCAACCAGCCGTGTGGAGCATGAAATTAACCCCGGCCAACATGGCGGTTTGCAATGTGTTGGCCGATTCGTAACCCGCCTGGGCGTCGGTGATTTTTGAACCATTCAGACCACCGCCCGAACGGAACGGCACGCCCAACCGCCGCGCCAATTGCGCCGCACCATAAAGCACCAGGGACGATTCCGGCCCGCCAAACGTCGGCGCGCCCGATTGCATCGAAATGGTCGAGGAAAAAGTGCCAAACACCACCGGTGCACCCGGCCGCACCAATTGCGTCAGGGCTATACCCGCCAAACATTCGGCGTAAAGTTGCGTTAACGTGCCCATCACCGTGACCGGGCTCATCGCGCCCGATAAAATAAATGGCGAAATGACCGTTGCCTGGTTATTTTTGGCGTAAACTTTTAACGCGGCCAACATGGTGCCATCAAACACCAGCGGTGAATTGGCATTGATAAGGTTAATAACGACGCAATTTTTATCGACAAAATCCGCGCCGAATAAAATTTTGCACATCTCGACCGTATCCTCGGCACGCTCGCCCGCCGTTACCGATCCCATGAATGGTTTGTCGCTGTATTTCATATGGCTGTAAACCATGTCGAGGTGCCGTTTATTGACCGGCAAATCAACCGGTTCGCACACCGTGCCACCCGAATGGTGGATGCCCGGCGACAGGTAAGCTAGTTTTATAAAATTGCGAAAATCCTCAATCGTGCCGTAACGCCGCCCCTTATCCAAATCACGCACAAATGGCGAGCCATAATTTGGCACCAGCACCATGTTTTTGCCGCCGATTTGCACATTGCGCGCCGGGTTGCGGGCATATTGGGTAAATTCCTTGGGGGCGGTTTTTTGAATAATGCCCTTTAAAAAGCCAGGCTCGAAATGAACCTTGTCGCCCTTCACATCGGCACCGGCCTTTTTCCAAAGCTCCAAACTTTCGGGGTCGTCGCGAAATTCAATACCCAGTTCTTTTAAAATTTTGTCGGCATTGCCCTCGATAATTGTCAGCACTTCATCGGAAAATGGGTCATAGGTTGGCACCGCGCGGGTGATATAGGCCGGATAGGAAAGTGCCGAGCCAGCGGCGCGGGCGGCGGTGCGTGCCCCCCGTCCCCGTCTTTTGTTTTCAACATCACTCATACGGGTGTTTTGCTATAGTTTAAAGAAAAATGCAAGAGCAAAAAATTGCAAACCAAAACTACCAAGAGTGTTATAAAATTTTATAGCAATGATTTATTTTTTTAGCGAAATAAAATATATTTTCTAAGCTTTCGTTACTTATTGTTTGCGGTTGATGAAGTCGTATGTTATAATGCGAAACCAGTTTTCGGAAAAAAACACGAGGGTAAATTAAAAAATGACAAAACAGAAAAACGGCGGCGATCTTTGGCAGATTTATTTTAAAAATAATAAAGAGATTCCCAATATCATAGAAGCCAATCACCAAGCTGTCTCGGCCGAGATTGAAACCTTCAGACAAAAATACCCTCGCCTATCGTCTATCGATGTTTTATTCCCTGGTTACTCTGGGCATTTACGCGGCAAACGTATCGCCATCCATGATGTAAAATCATTGGCCGCCGGCGACGTGCATATTCCCATTTCGATTTCGTTGCTTGATTTTGCCGGTGCCAATTGCACCTTTTTACCCCAAGGGAACGAAGACGCCGACCCCGATTGCCTGTGGGAACCAATCGCCGGCACCATGAATATCGTGCCCTGGGCCAATGAATATATCGATAATGGTAAGGGCGAGATTTCGCTGGGCGGCCAACGGGCGCAAATTTTGGGACGTCACACCATGCCCGACGGCACCCCCGCCCCGGGTGACCCGCGCCATGTGCTGGCCAAGCAAATTGCTTCCTTCGCCGAATTGGGGTTGCGCCCCGCCATGGCGTTGGAATTTGAATTTTACCTCTGCAGAATGGCATTGGATAAGGAAGGTCGGCCACAAATGGCGTCCTACAGCAAATCGGGCCACCCGCCGATTGATATTCATTGCAACGACATGACCGACATGGATAGTTTTGACGCCGTCCTGTCTGAAATGACCGCCACGTTAAAGGCGCAGGGCATGGACGCGCTGTGCGCCACCAAGGAATATTCCCCCGGGCAATATGAAATCAACCTGCCATACGATACCGACGTGATGCGCCTGTGCGACCAGGCCTTGCTCTATCGCCGCGTTATCAAGGCGGTGGCAAAAAAACACGGGCTTAACGCAACCTTCATGGCCAAACCCTTTGCGGGTTTTGCTGGCTCGGGGTTGCATGTCCATATCAGCCTGTTCGACGAACAGGGTAATAATATATTTGAAAAGGGGTTGGATGAAAAAGGCCGCCCGCTGGTTAACGACCAATTGCTCCACACCATCGGCGGGGCGATGAAACACACCAAGGATTTGATGGTGCTCCTCTGCCCGACCAGCAATTCTTATCGTCGCTTCATGCTTTATGGTGCCTACGCCCCCATCAATTCATCTTGGAATATTGACGACCGGTCGGTTGCCTTCCGCATTCCATTATCCAACGCAAAAAACACACGGCTTGAATATCGCATCGCCGGGTCGGACGCTAACCCTTACTTTGTTTGCGCCGCCTTGCTGGCCGCGGTTAAGGATGGCCTGGAAAACAAAATTGTTCCACCGGCCAAGGCCAAGGTCGAGCAAGGGCGCGGCATGGATAACAAACCGGATTTCCCCTTCTATTGGTATCAGGCGATTGAGAATTTTCACCAATCGGCCTTTGCCAAAAAAGCATTTGGCGAGGAACACCACGAGCGGCTTTACAAATTTCACTTGAGCGAATTTCATTCGTTCCATTCGTTTCAATCGCGGCTTGATATCACGCGGTATTTCTTTCATTTGTAAGCGTTTGCACTAAGCACTTTATTGCTACCGCAAGTGAGCAAAGGTGTTTTAAGATTCCGCTAAGGGGGGCTTCCGCAGTCGAGGCAACAGCCATATAAGACTTTGCTGAGGGGCAATTTATTTACCCTATCACTTCGTTACTTGAGGGCAATTTATTTGCCCTATCACTTCGTTACTTGAGGGCAATTTATTTGCCCTATCACTTCGTTACTTG
>JASGCL010000003.1:17963-18033 GCA_030054115.1 Hydrotalea sp. | reverse complement strand
AGGGCAATTTATTTACCCTATATATTTTGCGAAAACGGCTGACGCCGTGTTCGCGCGCTTCGCTGCTTGA
>JASGCL010000003.1:0-17863 GCA_030054115.1 Hydrotalea sp. | reverse complement strand
CCCTATATATTTTGCGAAAACGGCTGACGCCGTGTTCGCGCGCTTCGCTGCTTGAGGGCAATTTATTTGCCCTATCGCTTCGCTGCTTGAGGGCGGGTTGCTACCGCCGGCCCTTGCCAAACATGCCGCGCAGGATAAAAAAACCGCTTAGCAAAAAAAACAACGGCGACAGCCATAAAAAAATCGTGCTGAGGCGGAGCGGTGGGCGAAAAAATATCGCCTCGCCATAACGTGCAATCAGGTATTCCCTGACCTCTTTATCCGATTTGCCGGCGGCAAATTGCGCGACAATCACCGCGCGTAAATTATTAGCAAAGGGCGAGGCCGAAGTCGCCAGCGATTCGCCAGCGCAAACCAAACAACGGGTTGCTAATAAAAACCTGTCCAACCTTACTTGGTTAATGTCCTGCTCAACCTTTTGGGTTGCATCCTGTGCCCGCGCCAACCGCGGCGGCGACGCAACCACCGCCAAGCAAATAGCCAACACCGACCATAGCAGAATTTTTTTTATTGCCATTTTTTGATAACATCCAACAAACCGGCCATGTCCTTATCATCAATAATCGGGCCGATTTTGCGAAACCGCACGATGCCATTTTTGTCGATAAAATAGGTTTCGGGCACGCCGACCAACCCCATGTTTATCATCGCCCGCCCGTCGCTATCGGCCAATAATATATCAAATGGGTTGCCATTGGTTTTTAAAAACAATTCGGCCGCTGATTTTTTATCTTGCCAATTAATACCGACCAATTTTACCTGCAGGTTTGCCAATTGCGGTTTTAGTTTTTTTAACATCGGCATTTCCGCCACACATGGCCCACACCAGCTGGCAAATACATTGATAACCATCGCGCTGTTGCCGCGAAATTCATCGCTGGTTATTTCTTTGCCGCTATCCAGCAATGTCAAGCTCATGGCGGGAAATGGCTGGTTGAGCCGCGCATAATTTTGATTATCGTCTTGGCTCGGGCCAGCCAACCCACGCCACAGCACGCCCAACACCAACCCCACCACCAGCGGCAGGACGATAAGGATTATATTTATCTGGATAGGTTTTTTAATTTTTTTGGCCATGGTAAACTCCTTATAATCATTTTAACATCATATTACCAGCCACGATATGGGCGGCCAGCAAAATGATTATTATAATTTTACGCGCCTTTACGCCCCTTTACGTGGCATGATAATGTGCTATAGCAAATTATAGCGAATCACCCTACAGAAAATTTTAGACGACAATAGCGAATCTAAAATAAACAAATTTTATAATAACCCAAAAACCAACTATTATCGACCATGCTCCTTGGTAAAAAAACACTCTATATTAAACGCGCCGGCTATGGCAAGGCCACGCGCGGCGGCGTCAATTGGCTAAAATGGTTTTTTGACAACGGCGGCTTCTGGCTATACCTTGCCGCCGGTATTATTTTGATATTTGCCAGCAATAATCGCCCCAACACCGACAATCTTGCCACCACCAGCGACACCACCACCAGCGACACCACCACCGCGCAAAACAACAGCCAAGCCAGCAACAGCGATGATGAAGCCCCAGCGGTTGCCACCGGCGACAAAACCAATGCCATCGCCGCCGTCCCCGGGGTCATGGCCTTCACGCAAGTGCTGACCAGCAACCTGGGCCAGGGCGCGGCCTATATTACAAGCGCGCTGGGCAACCTTATCTACGCCAACGAAGAAAACAAACAATTGCGCAAGGATCTAACCGACTATAATTTGTTAAAACAACAGGTCGCGGTATTGGAACGTGAAAATTTAGAACTCAGCAAATTGTTAAAATTTGAACCAAGCAAAACTGGCGGCAATTATGTAACGGCGCGCATCATCGGCGATGCCGGCGCGTCGGGGCGACAAACCTGGCTTATCAATCGCGGTGCCAACGACGGCATTACCCAAGGGGCCTTCGCGGTAGACGACCATGGCTTGGTCGGCGTGGTTATAGAGGTCGCCCGTAACAGCGCGCGTATTTTACGCCTCTCCGACCCGAATTTTTATTTGCCGGTCACGGTCAATGACCGCAAATTTCGCGCCGTGTTGCGCGGCAATGGTAGCCCGATTGCCACCTTGGACTATTTTGACGGGCTTGACCGCCCAGCGGTGGGCGAGGAAGTCTTGAGCACTGGTAGCGGCGGTAACTTCCCGCCGTTCCTGCCGATTGGCACGATTTACGATAAAAAATTTGGCGACATTGGGGTCTTGATATTCGCCGAAAAAAACCCACCCATTTATGTAAAAATATACAAGCCATAACATCATGCAATTAATTATTTGGCAACCCCGCACCTACAGCCTGCTGATACCGGCGCTTGTGGTTTGGTTGGCGGTTTTGGTTGAAACCATACCTTTCACCGTGCCGTTTTTGTCCTACGCCAAACCTTACCTGTTTTTTATTTTCATTTGGTATTTTCATTTTCATTACCCGCGCTACCTACCGCTGTGGTCGATTTTTTTGTTGGCGATTTTTTACGATATCGAAATGGGGCAAAGGGTCGGCGTCACCGTGTTGGCGGTTTGGGCATCGCTGATTTACCCGCGTTTTTTCCGCAATAATTTTTATGAACATCACGGCATGAATTTTTTGTTTAAATTCATGATATGCCTGTCGCTCTATATCGCCACCCAACAGCTGTTGATGGTGGCCTTCGGCGCGACCTGGCAAAGTTGGTTGCTTCTGCTCGGTCGTTTTGTAACCAGCATTATCCTGACGCCGTTTTTATGGCGGTTTTTATCATTCTTAGATAAATACATGGCGCGTATTTCGTAACCACATTTTTTCAACATTATTAAGCCATGCTATTCGCCGAAGAAAAAGTTTTTGATAGACGTATCGCCCTGTTGCAAGGCGGTGGCTTGTTGATGGCCGGCGTGCTTGGTGCAAGGTTGGTTGATTTGCAAATTATCAAGAAAAATTTTTACCTTAAAAAATCCGACAATAACCGCGTTCGCGTTATTCCCATTATTCCGGAGCGCGGTAAAATTCTCGACCGCTACGGCGATATTTTGGCCGGCGCGGTGCGCAATTTCCGCTTGGATTTTTTGGTGTCGGAGGTCAAGGATGATGCCGGCGCAAAAATGGACCATGTCGAGGCCTTCAACAAAATTGCCAACGAATTAAAATTAACGCCGCAACAACGAAACGATATTTTATCACGCATCGATTTGACCAAGGAATTTTTTCCGGTAACGATAAAAGCAAACATCAGCTGGGACGAAATGATAAAATACCGCCAAGACATGCCGTTTTTTCCTGGGTTATTGGTGTCGGATAATTATCAACGTTATTACCCCTACAAAGACAACTTCACCCATATCGTCGGCCTGGTCGGCAACCCCACCCTGGATGAGGCAACCCAAGATAGGCAATTAAAAATCGATGGTTTAAAAAATGGCAAAAGCGGTATCGAAAAATGGAGCGATATAACCTTGCGCGGCAAACCCGGCACCTTGAGCGCGGAGGTCGACGTGCACGGCACACAGGTGCGCGACCTGGGGTCGGTGCAATCAAAATCTGGCCGGTCGGTGCAAAGCACGCTTGATTCGACGATTCAAAACGCAATGATGGCCGCCCTCAAAAAAAATCCGGTGGCGGCGGGCGTGGTGCTCGACGCGCAAACCGGCGATGTGTTGGCGATGTGCTCCCTGCCGTCTTTCGACCCCAATATATTTGCCGGCGGCGCGGTCTTGCCCAACGATTGGCAGAACATCAACAATAATGAATTATCCCCCCTGCCCAACCGCGTTATCCAAGGGGCCTACCCGCCGGGTTCGACCATCAAACCATTGGTCGCCCTAAGCCTGTTGCATGACAACCATGACCCCGAAGAAAAGGTGATGTGTAAAGGGAGTTTTAAATTGGGCGAGCGTAGCTATGGTTGTTGGAAGGCTGGCGGCCATGGCGAAATGAACATGTCGGACGCGATTAAATATTCTTGCGATGTTTATTTTTACACCATGGGGTTACGCATCGGCATCGAAAAAATATTCCGCGTCTTTAGCGATTTTGGTTTTGGCGCGCCGACCGGTTTCGTTGATAAAAACGAACGAAGCGGTTTCATTCCATCCGAAAGTTGGAAAATGAAAACCGTCAACGAACCATGGTATGGTGGCGAGACGGTTATCCACGCGGTTGGTCAAGGTTATTTGCTGGTCACGCCTATCCAATTG
Organism: Hydrotalea sp.; assembly: GCA_030054115.1. Lineage (NCBI taxonomy): Bacteria > Pseudomonadati > Bacteroidota > Chitinophagia > Chitinophagales > Chitinophagaceae > Hydrotalea > Hydrotalea sp. The sequence continues at coordinate 13,678 of JASGCL010000003.1, read as the reverse complement.
GCGGTTGCGACTGCCGCCATCGCCAATGGTGGCCATGTGTTGACACCGGGCATATTCCCCGAAAAACGGCCGACCCGCACGCTAAAATACAAACCTGAACATATGGAATTTATTCGCAACGGCATGTGGCGCGTCGTTAATGAGGAACATGGCACCGCCCTGGGTAGTAATTTGCAAATTCCGGGGTTTGAAATGTCGGGCAAAACCGGCACCGCCCAGGTTCGCAAATTAAAGGAATGGGAAAAGCAACGTGGTGCCGCGGCGCAATATGGCTCGGCCTGGGCGTTGCGCGACCATGGGCTTTTCATGGCCTTCGCGCCCTACGACAACCCGCGTTACGCCGCCGCCGCGGTGGTGGAACATGGCCTGGGCGGGGCATTGGCCGCCGCACCGGTTATTAAGGCCGCGCTGGTTGCCGCCTATCAAGTTGAACAAAAACAAAAATCCGCCGGATAAATAATATAAAACCATGCGCCGCCTATTTTACGACCAACTACATATTATCCATCCGCGGATTCTCCTGCTGTTGTTTTTGTTATTGGTCACCAGCAATATCATTATGATTTCGATTTTTGGCGGTTTAACCGGCCTGGCGATGCGCCATTTTGTTCACAGCCTCGTCGGCTTGATAATACTCATCGGCTTGGCCAACACGTCGCCGCGCTTTTGGTTTAAACATGCCTTCACAATCTACGGCGTGATTTTTTTTATGCTTATCTTGGTCGAATTATTTGGCGCGATTGGCTTGGGGGCGCAACGCTGGCTCGATATCGGCGGCTTCCGTTTTCAGCCATCCGAAATGATGAAAATAGGCATCGTGCTGGCGCTGGCGCGTTATTTTCAAGCCCTTAACCCAAAGGATTATTATTCGCTACGGATTTATATCATCCCTATTTTATTGGTGGCTGTGCCCTTTGTCTTGGTCATGGTGCAACCCGACCTCGGGACGGCGATGTTGTTGCTGTTGGTGGCGGTGCTTGTTATTTTTGCGGCTGGCCTGCCGAATAAATTTATCTACATCGGGGTGGGCACCGGCCTGGCCAGCGCGGTCTATCTTTGGTTGCGGGTGCTACGCGATTATCAAAAAAATCGGGTTTTTGCCTTCCTCGACCCAACCTCCGACCCGGCGGGTTCGGGGTATCACATCAACCAATCGATTATTGCAATTGGCTCAGGCGGATTTTTTGGCAAGGGATTTGGCGGCGGCTCTCAGGCGCAACTTGATTTCCTGCCCGAAAAACATACCGATTTTATTTTCACTGCCTTCGCCGAACAATTTGGCTTTTTGGGCAGTATCATTGTGCTCGGCATCGAATTTTCGATTGTTTACCTCGGTTTTTCCTACAGCCGCGAAATCGTGCCGAATTTTGCAAAATTATTGGGCTTTGGCGTCATCGGGCTTTACGCTGTCCAAGTTTCTATCAACAGCGCGATGGTGCTGGGGCTTATCCCCGTGGTTGGTGTGCCCTTACCCATATTTTCTTATGGCGGTACCAGCATGCTGACCAACCTTGCGGCCTTTGGTATTTTCTTTGCGGCGATGAAGGGCCGCCATGAAACCAGCCTGAAATACTAATTACTACCTGGCCAGTAATAAATACTATTGGCTATAAGTCCTTTACAATAAAGATTTTATTGTGCTAGATAATTGCGAAGGAGCAGAACGATATGGTGAATAAAAATCTTGCAACCGCCGAACTCGATTGGGAGCAGATATTTGGGCTATTCCCGAGCGGCATGGCCAGTGGGGAATCCGCGCCGGTGCTACCGACTGGCTACGCGCCAAGCAACGATGAAGAATTTATGAGCCCGCTGATGCGCGAATATTTTCGCAAAAAATTAATCGATTGGCGGCAAGAATTATTAAAAAGCAACGCCGAGGTTATCGAAGAATTGCAACAGGATAGCGATAAAAAACCCGACCCATTGGAGCGCGCCAGCGTTGAACAAATCCGCTCGGTCGACCTGCATGCGCGCAACCGACAACGCAAATTGATTGTCAAAATTAACGACGCCTTGATTAGAATTGCCAATAAAAAATATGGCTATTGCGAGGACACCGGTCGGCCAATCGATTTAAAAAGGTTGGAGGCGCGACCAATTGCCACCCTGTCGCTTGAGGCACAACAAAATTATGAAAACGAAGAACGAAATTACAACGACGACCTATAGGTTTTTACTTATAAAAAAATTAACGCCCCCTTACAAAAACTCGACCACCAAACTATCGGAGACAACAAAATAATACGGGCCATGGTCTCTTATTATCTTCATGCAATGAAAACGACCTTACGCCATGAATAACCAAAATCTTATCCTGTTGACCGATGCTTATAAAACATCACACTGGCAACTTTATCCTGACAACACGACGTTTGTTCATTCCTACGCCGAGGCACGCACCGGTGATTTGATTCAATTCTTCGGCTTGCAAATCTATCTCAAACAATACTTGCAACGCCCCATCACGCAACAGGACATCAACGAGGCCGAGGAATTTACCAAAACCTATGGCCTGCCATTTTATAAAACCGGTTGGAAAAAAATCCTTAAGAACCATGGCGGCTTCCTGCCCTTAAAAATAAAATCGGTGGATGAGGGCACCAACCTGACGGCGTCAAATGTTTTATTGACGGTCGAAAACACCGACCCAGAATTTTACTGGTTGCCGTCCTATGTCGAAACGCAAATTTTGCGCGCCATTTGGTATCCGACCACGGTGGCCAGCCTGTCAAAAAAAATTAAAAATATCATTCTGGCTTACCTGAAAAAAAATGGCGATGAGCAATCGATTAATCTAAAGTTGCATGATTTCGGCGCGCGTGGCGTTTCGTCGCACGAATCGGCGATGATTGGCAGTGCGGCGCATCTTGTCAATTTTGATGGCAGTGACACGTTGGAGGGTTCGCTCGCCCTGCAACAATATTACGACGCGCCGGTGGTTGGCCGCTCCATCCCCGCGACCGAACATACCAACATCATTGCCTTTGGCGACGGCAAGGAAAGCGAGGAGCGGGCGTTCCGTAAACTTCTGTCGGCCTATGCCAAACCGGGCGCGGTGCTGGCCTGCGTTTCGGACACGCGAAATATTTACCTAGCGATTGATAAATTATGGGGCGATGCCTTGCGCCAAGACATCATTGATAGCGGCGCGACCCTGGTGATTCGCCCCGACAGCGGCGACCCGTCTATCATTGCGCCGTCTTGCGTGCACCTGCTCGACCATAAATTCGGCCACACGGTTAATAGAAAAGGATATAAGGTATTAAATAATGTGCGGGTTATCCAGGGCGATGGCATTACGTATGAAACTATTTCGTCAATCCTTGCCATCCTTGATGACATGGGTTACTCGGGCGACAATATTACCTTTGGCATGGGCGGCGCGTTGTTGCAAATTCCCAATCGCAACACGCACTCCTTCGCCTACAAATGCAGTGCGGTGCGGGTGAATGATACGTTGATAGAAACATACAAATCGCCCATCACCGACCGCGGCAAGGCCAGCAAAAAAGGCATTTTAAAATTGATAAAATCCGAAGGGGTTTTTAAAACCGTAACCACCAAGGAAGCGGGCGATGATTATTTGCAGGAGCGTTTCAACAATGGCAAATTGATAAACCCCACCAACTTCGCCGAGGTAAGGCGCAACAGCTTGATAGATTAACCCCGCGCCATGAATTATGAATTGATTAGCAATCCCGCGGCGTTGGTTGCTTTTTTACAAAAATTGTCAAGCGACGATATCATTGCGATTGATACCGAATTCATGCGCGAGAAAACTTTTTTCGCCGAATTATGTTTGGTGCAAATCGGTGGCAAGGGCGGGGTCGCGGTTATCGACACCCTGGCCCCCGGGTTGATTGGCGCGGGTAAGATGGACGCGCTGTGGGATTTTTTAAACGACCCGGCGCGGGTCAAGGTGTTGCATGCCGGGTCACAAGATATAGAAATTATTTATCATCTTACCAAAAAAATATTCCCCAACATTATCGACACGCAATTGGCCTCCGCCGTGTTGGGGCTTGGCGATAACCTGGGTTATCAAAAATTGGTCGAGATATTTTTGAAAAAAAATCTTGATAAAACCATGCAATTTATCAATTGGTATAAACGCCCCCTGCCGGCACGCGCGTTGGATTACGCCGCGTTGGATGTTATTTATTTATTAGAAATTTATGACGAGATGAAAAAAATGCTGGTGGCGCAGGACCGCATGGTCTGGCTCAAGGAAGAAATGAACAAATTGCTGGATGTCAAAAGCTACGCCCTCGACCCCGCCAGCGCGTGGAAAAGATTGAAGCGACTCCCCAAGGGTGGCAAAAAAATGCGCGCCGTGCAATTGTTGGCGGCATGGCGCGATGAGCAAGCGGTGAAAAGAAACCTGCCGCGCGGTTTTGTCCTGCGCGATGAATTGTTGCTTGATATTTGCAACCATTTACCAACGCGTCCCGAGGATTTAAAAAACATGCGTGGCGCGCACGGCCTAATGCAACATGACCGCACCATGGCGGCAATTTTTGATATCATGAAGCAAGCCATGAAGGAAGGTAGCGAGGCCGCGCCCAGCGAGCGAAAAGAATCGGTCGATGTACCCGAAAACGCGCTTGAGGTATTAAAATTATTATTAAAAATAGTCGCGCGGCAACAAAATGTCGTGGCGCGCGTCATTGCGCGCGAGGCCGACCTTATCGATTTTTTATTAAAAAAGCCCGAGGCACGAATTATGCAAGATTGGCGTTACGAGGTTTTTGGCAAACGCGCCGAAAAATTATTGCGCGGCGAGCTGTCCTTCACATTAAAAAATAACGACATCGAATTTATAGAATCGCCATGAACGATATTTATATTTTTAACACCGCGACCAGCAAAAAAGAAAAATTTGTCCCAATAGACGAAAAAAACGTCCGCATGTATGTTTGCGGCCCGACGGTGTATGACGATATTCACATCGGCAACGCGCGGCCGTTGATTGTGTTCGACGTGATGTATCGTCTGTTAAACTTAAAATACGCCGGCCATGTAAAATACGTGCGCAACATCACCGACATCGATGATAAAATCATCAACCGCGCGCGCGAAAAAAATATCACGCCCGAACAATTAACAACGCAAACCATCGCCGATTTCCACGCCATTACCACCGCGTTGGATTGCGAGTTCGCCATTGAACCACGCGCCACGCAACACATCGACGACATGAAGACGATGATTGCGCAATTGGTGGAGAAAAAATTTGCCTATGAAAAAGATGGCCATGTGTTGTTCGATGTTAGCAAAATGCCCGATTACGGCAAATTCGCCAAACGGCCGTTGGATGATTTAATCGCCGGCGCGCGGGTTGAGGTCGCGCCCTATAAAAAATCGCCGCTCGATTTTGTATTGTGGAAACCGGCGAAGGATGGCGAGCCATCTTTTCATTCACCTTGGGGCGACGGCCGGCCGGGTTGGCATATCGAATGTTCTGCCATGGCGGAAAAAGAATTGGGTGGGCATTTTGACATTCACGGCGGCGGCCAAGATTTAATTTTTCCGCACCACCAAAACGAACTGGCGCAAAGCACGGGTTGCGGCCACGCATTTGCCAATTATTGGATGCACAATGGCTTCATTCTTATCAACGGCAAAAAAATGAGCAAGTCGGAGGGGAATTTTATCACCGTCAAGGATTTGCTCGAAAAGCAAAAAATTTCTCGGCAGGTTCTACGCCTGCTGATGCTTTCAACGCACTATCGCCAACCGCTCGATTTCACCGAAGCCAAGTTACAGGAGATGATGAATGTTTGGGATAAAATACAAAACATGACAAAAATAATAACGAAAGTTTTCCCATCCGAAGAATTGTTTTGGGCTAAAGCAGGCGGAGTGACGCTTAATCAAAATAATCGAATGATAAAAATGCTTAGCGATGACCTAGACACCATAAATTTTTTTAAAGAGTTTTACGCCCTTATGACCAACATAAATAAAAATAATAAACGTGACGATATGATAGAATTTTTTCATGCAATGACCTTTTTAGGTATCGAACCTCGAACGCGCGATACCATTTCCCATGAAAATACAAAGTTTGTCTCTTTGTCTAAAAATTTTGGCAAAACCTTATTCTTTCAGCAAATTCTGCTCCTTAATGGGGATAGGCTAAAACTGAAAAAAGAAAAAGACTTCGCCGCCGCAGACAACCTACGCAAACAAATCGAAGACATGGGTTTTTCGGTGCGGGATGAAGCCGATGGCACGACACTCATCACGGAAAAATAACACCCCCTCCCCCGCCAACTTTATGGCCTGCGCCCCCCTTGAAAAAAAAATACAAACCCCCTAGATAAGATTCATGCTTGATAACGATAAAAAAAATAACGGCGCGACCGATAACCCAACCGACAATAATGAATCGCAACCTGCTGGCGGCCATGCGGAAAACAACCAACCCGCCGATGCAACGGCCGACGCCCCCCACCCGCACCTCAGCGATGCCGACAAAATCGCCGAATTAGAAAACCAATTGGCCGAAGCGAAAGACAAAATGTTGCGCGGCCTGGCCGACGCCGACAATATAAAAAAACGCGCGATGAAAGATGTCGAGGACACCCGCAAATACGCGCCGCAAGTTATCATCCGCGAAATCCTACCGATTTTTGATAACCTGGCCGAGGCAATGAAAAACATCAGCCAAGAAGAAAAAGACGCCAACCCGAAAATCGGTCAATTATTCAATAGTTTGGAATTGATTGCAAAAATGACCGACATCGCATTTGAAAAATTCGCCATCAGCAAAACCGCCAGCGTCGGCCAAAAATTCAACCCAAACCTGCACCAGGCATTATCAACCAAACCCGCCAATGGCCAAGGCAAAGACATAATCGCCGAGGTGCTACAGCAAGGTTACCAATTGCACGACCGCCTCATCCGCCCGGCGTTGGTCGTCGTCTATCAATAATCTTGCGATATTCTTTGATAGGGCGACAGCAATATCTTGCCAAGCCGATAAAAATCCGATAAAGGTTTTCTCAAGCCAAAATTGGGGAGTCGCCAAGTGGTAAGGCAGCGGTTTTTGGTACCGCCATTCGTTGGTTCGAATCCAGCCTCCCCAGCCAATTTTGCCTGAAATTTTATAAAAAACCATGCCCGCCATCCGTTTTGAAAATTATTGCCGCACCGTCGCCCAAAATATGGATGGGTTGCAACGGCTAGCACCCACCATTTCGGCCGTTATCGGTCTTTGCATTCAATCCTTAACCGCCGGCAACAAAATTATCTTTATCGGCAACGGCGGTTCGGCCGCCGACAGCCAACATCTATCCGCCGAATTAATCGGTCGTTATAAAAAAAATCGGCCAAGCATCGCCGCCATCGCCCTGACCACCGACACCTCGGCCATCACCGCCATCGCCAACGATTTTGGTTACGACGAAGTCTTCGCCCGCCAACTGGCCGGCCTGGGGGATGTAGGCGACGTCCTCTTCGCCCTTTCCACCAGCGGCAACAGCGCGAATATCTTGCGCGCCATAAGCGTCGCGAAAGAAATGGGCATCGCCGTGGTCGGCATGACCGGTGCGGGCGGCGGCAAAATGGCCGGTATATGCAACCACCTTATCAATGTGCCCTCCCCCGATACAAACCATATCCAAGAAATGCACATCACGGTTGGTCATTTCATTTGCGGCGAGATAGAGGAAGCCTTCGCAACCCAACCAAAAAAATAAAAATAATGAACAACGATGTTAAAAATCTTAACGACCAAATCCAGCAGGGTTTAACCCTGCTGAGGAGGCATCTTTGACCTCCCTGCCCTGACAGAAAAATTAGAGGCCATCAACAAAATGGCCGATGATAAAGACCTGTGGCAAGATAATCAAAAGGCCGCCGGTCTTTTAAAAGAACGTTCTACAATCGAAAAAAAAATTGCCGCCATCGATAATATCGATAAACAATGGCAAGACGCCACCGCCATGACCGAGCTGGCGCGCGAGGCCGATGACCAAGCCATGTTGCAAGAAGCCAGCCGCGAATTAAAAAAAATTGCCGAGCAGATAGAAAAAAAACAATTGGAATCGTTGCTCAGCGGCGACGCCGACCATTACGGGTGCTTTTTGGAAATCCATGCCGGTGCCGGCGGCACCGAATCGCAAGATTGGGCCGAAATGTTATTAAGGCTTTACAGCCGCTGGGCGTCAGCCCATGATTACCAGGCCGAGTTGATTCAAGAAACCCGCGGCGAGGAAGCCGGCGTAAAATCGGTAACGCTTCACATCACCGGCGACAACGGCTTTGGCTGGCTAAAAACCGAAAAGGGCGTGCACCGCCTGGTGCGCATCTCCCCCTTTGACGCCAACAAAAAACGCCACACCTCCTTCGCCTCGGTCGATGTCTACCCCGACATCAACGACGATATCGATATCGTGGTCGAGGACAAGGATTTGGAAATTGATACCTATCGCGCGTCGGGTGCGGGCGGTCAACATGTCAACCGCACCGACAGCGCGGTGCGCATCACCCACAAACCATCTGGCATTATTGTGCAATGCCAAAACGCGCGGTCGCAACACCAAAACCGGGCGCAGGCGATGCGCATGTTGAAATCGCGCCTTTACGAGGAAGAATTGCGAAAAAAAGAAGCCGCCGAAAAAACCGATTACGACAGCAAATCAGAAATCGGTTGGGGGCATCAAATTCGCTCCTACGTCTTGCACCCCTACCAAATGGTCAAGGACCTGCGCACCGGCGTCGAAACCGGCAACACCGCCGCGGTGCTTGACGGCGACATCGATAATTTTCTATCATCCGCCCTGGCCATGAAAGTTGGCGTCTCAAGAAAAGAAAAGGAATAAAATACCGAATCATCATACAAAAAAACCATGTTAGATTTTTTCAATATTTATTTACCGATCGCTGGGGTTTCCATCAACGCGCTGTTTTTGATGTTGATTGGGGCTGGCGTCGGTGTATTGAGCGGTATTTTCGGCATCGGCGGTGGTTTTATTATCACGCCATTGTTATTTTTTCTTGGCGTGCCCTCGAACATTGCGGTGGCGACCTCGGCCAACCAAGTGCTGGCGACATCGGTATCAAGCACGCTATTGCAACGTCAATCCGGCCAGATAGATTACAAAATTGGCAATTACATGTTGGCCGGCGGGGTGGTTTCGGTCATGGTCGGCAGTTTGCTGTTCGCCAGTTTGAAATCCATCGGCCAGGTCGATTTGTTTTTACGTTTATCCTACATTGGGTTTTTGCTGTTTGTCGGCATGATGATTTGGCGCGAAAGTTTCAGCGCCATCAGCCGTCGCAAGGGCGAGGATTTCTGGCACGAATATATAAAAATTCCGCTGGTCAGCACGATTAACCTAAAATTAAAAACACCCATCGATTTGTCGCCGATGTCATTGACCTTTACCTGGGGCAACCACCTGGGCAAACGCCTATCCCAGGTGATTAAAAATTGGTTTCGTGATTTGCCGTCGGTTGAATATTTTCCGGTGTCGGGTTTAAAAATGAGCATCTGGCTACCCGTTATGTTGGGTGCGCTGATTGGTTTTTTTTCATCCATCCTTGGTGTCGGCGGCAGTATCATCGCCATCCCCTTCATGACCTATGTGCTGAAAATGCCAAATCGCGTCGTGGTGGGCACCTCGCTCTATCAGGTGGTGTTCATCTCGGCCTTGACCAGCTTGATGCAAAGCATGTTGGGGCGGTCGCTTGATATTGTGCTCAGCGTGCTTCTGACCATCGGCGGCGTGATTGGCGCGGCCATGGGCAACCAATTAAATAACAAATTATCGCCCGATGTGTTGCGGTTGTTGTTTTCCTGCATGGTGTTGGTGCTTGCCACGACCTTATTGATTGGCTTGTTCATTGTGCCGCAATCATTATTCTTATTGTCAATCATCGCCCCTTAAAAAAAAATGAAGCGTTTTTTTTCTATCCCACCGATAAGGGCGACTTTCTTTCTATGGCGCCAGTTTAAAATTGGACTTAGGGTGGGCATGGCCGCCATCATCGGCATTATCATGGCGGCGAACACGGCGCAGGCCCTTACCATGTCTGAATCGGTTATCAACATGGACCTTAATTTTCATGACAAGTTGCTGTTGGTCGAGGGGGTGCTCGACAGCAAAAACCAACAGGTGGTGGTAACCCTTACCGGGCCCAACATCTCGGCCAATTTATGGCAAAAGAAAAAATTTTGGGGCATATGGATTAACGGCGTCAAAAAAACTTTTGACGATATTCCTTCCTTTTATTATTGGGCGGTAACCGATGATAATTTGGCCAACCGCATGACCGATTGGCAAAAATATATTTTTCTCATCGGTGACGATGCCTTGACCCGTGGTTTTTATGACCAGCTTAACGATGCCCCGGCCAGCAAAAAAATTTACAGCGAGGGTTTGTTGCAATCGTTAGAGAGCAAAAAATTATATTTTCCGGAGCCTGAAGATATATTTACAAATAAAAATACTTTTTACCTGCCAATTGTTATTCACCCCGAAACGCCTATCGGCATTTATCACCTGACGGCCTATTATATCGATGGTTGGCATATTTCGCGCACCGAGCGGTTGTCACTGCTGGTTGAGAAAAAAGGGTTGAGCTCGGCCATCAGCAATTTTGCCGAAAAAAATTCCTTGCTTTATGGTGTTATTGCAATTATTATAGCGATTGCCTTTGGCTGCTTATCGGCCTTTATTTACAACAAATTTATTTTGCCGTGGCACGAAAAAAAGCAAAAACAAAAAACCAAACAACCGGCTAAAAAAACAAAAAGAAAGAAACAACCATGAAAAAAGTAGAAGTATTTACCCGCGATGCCTGTCCATTCTGCGACCAGGCCAAAAATTTGTTAAAACAACAAAATATCCCCTTCACCGAATATAATATCTGGCATGATAAGGCCGCGGCCGATGACATGAAAAAACGCGTGCCCAACGCCCGCACCGTGCCGCAAATTTTTATCGATGGTCAATCGGTCGGCGGTTACAGCGATTTGGCAAAATTGCACCAAGACAGCAAATTGCACGCCATGGTGCAATAGGTCGCCAGGCAGTCTGCGGGTAGGCTGGTGCCCGGGTGCAGTAAAAAATATTCTCGTCTTTAAGAACGATTTTTTTTAATGGTGTCTCTGCGGCAATCATACCATCATGGCACAATTTGCGCCATTACGATTTTAGTTTTTCGTTTTTAATGTCGTATGGCACTTCGGAAATAATCTCCGCCGTGCGATCCTTGCCCAGCGATGGAATGGTAAATTGCCCGCCCATTTTGTCATGCTCGGGTTTGATATAGGCAAATGTCAAGGCCGCCTTGACCCGCCGGCCATATGCCCCACCGGTCGTAACCCCGACGCGCTTATCGCCGGCAAATACCGGTTCGTTGCCCAACATATCATGGTCGGCGTCGGATAATTTTAACATCACCAAGCGATAACGCGGCGTGCCATTTTTAATCTTCATCACCGCCGCCTTACCGACAAAATCTTTATTAAAATCGACGAAACGTTCCATCTTGGCCTCTATCGGGCCCAATTCGTTTGTCAGTTCAGAACCCAAGCCACGATACCCCTTCTCCAGCCGCAGGCTGTTGACGGCGTAAATGCCAACGTCGCGGATGTTTTTGCCCTTGGCATTGCTTTGCGCCGATTCCCAAATCGCATCATATATTTTAACCATGTCGCTTGGTTTGTGATAAATTTCCCAACCCAATTCGCCAACATAATTAACGCGCAACATGGTGGCGCGCGCGCCGGCCAATGTTACCTCCTGCCCGCTCAACCATGGAAAAGAATCGCTGGTCAGTTTGCTCTGCGTCAGGGGTTGCAGGATATTTCGCGCCTCCGGCCCGGCCACCACCAACACGCAATAATCGTTGCTGACATCGGTCAGGGTGATATTTTTTCCTTTCGCCGCCTTGATGCCATTACTCAACACATCGGTGTCGCGCACGCGGTCAGACGCGCCGCTCATCAACATAAAACTTTTATCCGATTTGCGGAACATCGTAAATTCCGATGTATAAACCCCGCCCGGCGTCAGGGCATGGGTCAAGACAATACCACCATCGCGCGCTGGCAATTTGTTGGTGGTCAAATGGTCAAGCATTGCCGCCGCGTCGTCACCCTCGACCAAAAATTTGCTAAATGACGACATGTTGACAATACCCACACCAGTCGCCACCGCATGGCATTCTTCATCGACCATCGGTTTGGCATTGTTGTGGCGAAAGCTGTAATTTTCTGCCTCTTGCTTTGCACTGAACCATTTCACCCGTTCCCAACCATGAATTTCGGCGAACACCCCACCCTTTTGCTTTTCCACCGGCGTCAGTGGCGTTTCGGTTATTGGTCGGCCAGCCGGGTGATATTCACCTGGGCAGTGGCAATGATACATATGTTGGTAATCATCGATTGATTTTTCGCTGGTGTATTTGCCCAACGCCCAATCGCCAAACCGCCGTGGGTCAAACGGCCGCATGTTAATTTCCGACTGGCCATGGACTATCCATTGCGCCAGGTATTTGCCGTTGCCCGCGCCCTGGGCGATACCGATTGAGGCACCGGTCGCCATCCAAAAATTATTTAAGCCAGCGGCCGGGCCCATCAACACATTGCCGTCGGGCGTGTGGGTGATGGGGCCAGAAATAACCTTCTTAATCCCCGCATTGGCAAACAACGGGAACCGCTCGCCAGCGCGCTCTAACCACGGGATAAGCCTGTCCATCTCGGGCTCGAACAGGGCATTTTCAAATTCGGGCGGCGGCACACCATCGTTATCTAGGAACGAAATTTTCGCCTCGCTCCGCTCGTATGGGCCAACCAAAATACCATCGCGTTCTTGCCGCAGGTAAGCATGAGAATAAGGGTCGCGAATAACCGGCAATTCCTTGCCCATCGCTTGATTAAAATCCACCACTTCCTTGACCGTTTCGGTAACAATATATTGGTGCATCATGTTCGACATGGCGGCGCGTTTGCCCACCATGCGCATAATTTGGTCGCCATAACAACCGGCGGCATTGACCACATGTTCGCAAACAATCTCGCCCATCACGCCACCCTTGTCGGTGGTAACCACCCATTCGCCGGATGGTTTTTGCTTAATCGCCGTCACCGTGGTGCGGCGGCGAATATCCGCGCCGTATTTTTTTGCCACCTGGGCCATGGCGTTGGTAACCGACGCCGGGTCGGTGTGGCCGTCGTGCGCGGTGTAGGCGCCAAGTTTCACATCGTCGGTTTTAATAAAAGGATGATATTTTTTTATTTCTGACGGACTGATAAGGTGCATTTCGAACCCCACCAATTTGGCAATGCCATTAACATAATGAAACCAATCGACCTCGGCATCGCTACAGGCCAACCTTATCCCGCCGCAACCATGCCAGCCAACCGGCGCGCCGGTTTCTTTTTCCAATTCGGGGTAAAATTTAACGCCATAATTATGCACCATCGCCATCGACAAATTGCCAATAAAATTGGGAACCTGCCCCGCCGCGTGCCAGGTCGAGCCAGAGGTCAATTCCCCCTTCTCCACCAGGACAACATCCTTCCAGCCCTCGACCTTGGTCAAGTGATACAGCAACCCAACGCCCATGGCGCCGCCACCGATAATACAAACGCGTGCTTGATCCATTTCCCTCTCCTTTAGTAGATTTATTCTATGACATATCCAGCGAAAATGTCAAA
>JASGCL010000002.1:17310-98970 GCA_030054115.1 Hydrotalea sp. | reverse complement strand
AACCGCTGGTCAATTTTGGTGCCTGATAATGGCGGCGGCGGGGGTGGGGATTGCCGTATGGCTAATAAAAAAATCAAACACCAGGCGCGCCAAGCCCGTTTCCTTCTAAGGTTTTGATTGCGATTTCTATGGCCTCAGGTTGAAATAGTTTCTTTTTTCTGTCGCTCCAATTAGAAATATAATTAATAATTTTTTTACTATCATTTGTCTTCATTTCATTTGTTGCCCAATGAACAGATGACAACAATTCCATGCCAAAAGAATCTTCAAAACCATCGATTAACTTTTTAACCTTTTCTATGTTTTCTTTTGTTTGGCTTGTATCAGTAGCATTTAAAAAGATTTCAGATTTTTCTTTCGCCCCAGGCAATAATTCAATCAAGTTATTTGGTTTATCACCTTGTTCAAATCCTTTAATGAAATGATTGCATAACGCATCTAAAACAAATCTTAAATTTTGGGCATAGGGGCCAAACTGCTCTTTGTTAAATTGCAACCTCAATGGTTCACCAAAAGCTTGCATAAAATACATTAATTTGTGCACCTCTAACAACGTAATAGCCTCGTCTAACAACCCTTCCAAATAAGAATCTATTAGCAAAACTAAAGAGGCTCTGCCCGTTGTAAGTTTTCCACTCTGATTATTATAATTTGTTTTAAATTTATTATCCGCCAATGATTGATTTGGCTCATACAAAAAAACTTTAACGTCAGGTAAGTCTTGAAAAGAATTTTTTATTAAAATGCTAACCTCCTGCCAATTCAAGCCACCTAACCCGCAACCCAATGGGGGTATAGCGATAGATTGAATTTTATATTTCTTAACCGCATTTATCAAATCTTGTAAGCCATCTTCAATATATTCGATTTTGCTTTTACCGCGCCAATGAACCTTGGTCGGAAAATTAATAATATATTTTGGATTAAAAATATTTTTTGTTGAATAAACAAACATTTTACCAGTTTGCACCAATCCATCTTGGCAAGCCTTTTCATATTCCTTAAAATTATTAGAATATTTTTCTTTAAATGCCAAGGCGACACCCCGCCCCATCACGCCAACGCAATTAACGCTATTGACCAATGCTTCTGCATCGGCATCCTCAATTTTTCCTTTTTGTAAAATAATCATTGCCTTAAAAATACCAGTCCTTCTTTACCTCTATAGAAATTTTCTTATCCTGTAAAACTTTTTCTATAGCAATCTTTGTTTTTTCATCATACACAGCTAATAACTTGCAAAGTTTTAACGAAACAAAGTCTTTAATGAGAAATTCTGAATATTTTGCTATAAAATTATCAGGATATTCAGCCCTGGCAAAATCTTCTGAATGAATGCCATCCCAATTTAATTTATTTATATCATCTGCGTCTGTATAAAAAACTGTTCCCCTGCTTGCGGCATTGCCATTGGTAAAAAAACATTGTTGTTGATATTTAAGAACACTCTCTATTTTTGTTACAAAATAAATAGCTTTATGTTGTGAAGATTGCTTCCTCCATTCATATAACAAGGGATGCCTTGGACAAAAATAAAATGGCACATAGTCACCGACATTACCTTGGTCGCCCAAAATACCAATAGGAATTTCTTTTCTTAATCTTGCATCCTTAATTTCTTTACTGGTATTAGAAGCCGCTGTTTTATTCTCACGACGCAATCTTGCATCTGACTTCAAGCCACCATCCTTAACAATGCCAACCAAATTATCAATGTGGATTATATGATAAATATCTATTTTATTTATATCGACCATTCCCTATTATATCACAACTACAAATGTCGCGCAAATTCTTGAAATAGAATTTTGTTGTGCGGCTGGTCGATGACAATATCAACCTCGGGGTGCCATTGCAGGGCGAGCAAAAACTTGCCCTGTTTGGTGTAATCGGGGCAAGATAAGGCCTCGATAACGCCGTCATCGGCGTAGGCCTCGACCTTAAGATTTGGTGCCAATTTATCAACCCCTTGGCTGTGCGCCGAATTGACCAGCCATTTTTTCTTGCCGGGTTCGAGCCGTTCGTAAAGTTTTTCCAACACGCCATCGGGCTGGATAGTTACATCATGCACCGCGCGAAACCCGTAATTATATGTTTTGCCCTGTTCGTATTGATAACGATGGTCCATTTTGCCTGGCAATTCTTCGATATGTTGGAACAAACTGCCGCCCATCGCGACATTTAATTCTTGCGCGCCACGGCAAATACATAAAATCGGCAGGCCGCGCCCCATGGCCAATTTAAACAACGGCAGGGTGGTTTGGTCGCGTTGGCGGTCTTCCAAATTATCGGCGCGTGGTGCCTCGCCGCCATAATTATCGGGGTGCACGTTACTGCCCGCGCCGGTGAAAATAAGCCCGTCCAATTTTTCAACCGCGGCAAACATCGCCGCCCCCAATGGCGGCAACAACACCGGCACCGCCGTGATATCGTCAACTTGACAGCTGTCAATCACCCGCTGGCTGTAGCGTAATTTTTCGACAATCATTTCAACCCCATTGATTAACCCGAATTTCATATCGGCTTCATCAACTTTATAGTTGCTGGTGATACCCACCAGTTTTACTTTTTTTGCCATGCAGAGATTTTCCTGCCCCTTTTTAATCCTTTTTTAAATCGATAAACAAATATATTTTTCTTCAACATATTCACGCAGGCCTTGCCATCCGCCCTCGCGCCCCAGGCCGGATTCCTTAACCCCGCCAAATGGTGCGACCTCGGTTGTCAACATGCCCGTGTTGACGCCCACCATACCACTTTCAATCGATTCTGCAACATTAAACACGCGCGATAAATCGCGGGCGTAAAAATAACTGGCCAGGCCGTAACGCGTGCTGTTGGCCATGGCGATGGCTTCTTCGTCCTTATCAAATTCAAAAATCGCCGCCACCGGGCCAAAAATTTCGTTGGTCGCTATCAACATATCGGGGGTCATGTTTGTCAATAATGTTGGTTCAAAATAAAACCCACCGAGTTTATGTTTGTTACCGCCAAGGGCGACCTTCGCCCCCTTGGCCGTTGCGTCCTTGACCAGTGCCTCGACCTTTTCGACCGATGGCGCGTCGATAAGCGGGCCGGTGGTTACCCCGTCGTCCGCGCCGTTGCCGACCACCATTTTTTCCATCGCCGATTTTAATTTTTCAGCAAATTGTTTGGCGACCGAACGTTGCACAATGAAGCGATTGGCGCAGACGCAGGTTTGACCGGCGTTGCGGAATTTTGACGCCATGGCACCGGTTACCGCCGCGTCCAAATCGGCATCGTCGAACACCAAAAACGGCGCGTTGCCGCCCAGTTCGAGCGAGATTTTTTTCACCGTGCCAGCGCATTGCGCCATCAATAATTTGCCAACCTCGGTCGAGCCGGTAAAAGAAAATTTCGCCACCCGTGGGTCGGTGGTCAAAACCGTGCCCACGTCGCGCGCGCGTGACGATGTAACGATAGAAAATAATCCTTTTGGCAAACCGGCTTCCTCCGCCAATTTGGCCATGGCCAGGGCCGACAGCGGGGTTTGTGCCGGCGGTTTAACAATTTGCGCGCAACCGGCGGCCAGGGCCGGCCCGGCCTTTCGTGAGATCATCGAATGGGGGAAATTCCACGGGGTGATGGCGGCCGTAATGCCGACCGGTTGCAATATCACCATTAAACGTTTGTCGGGCAAATGCCCGTGGATAACATCGCCGTAGGCGCGTTTGGCTTCCTCGGCGAACCATTCGATATAACCCATGCCCGAGGCAATTTCGCCCAAGGATTCAGCTATCGGTTTGCCATTTTCCCAGGTGAGGATAAGCGCAAGGTCGTCCTTATGCTTATCAATCAGGGCGACCCATTTTTTTAACACCGCGCTACGTTCCTTGGCGGTTTTTTTTGCCCATAATTTTTGCGGCGCAACGGCGGCCGCAATCGCGGCCTCGGTTTCGGCAGAGCCACAATCGGGCAGGGTCGACAATAATTCGCCGGTCGCCGGGTTTTTTACATCAAATGTTTTGCTGGCCGAAACCCATTCACCGCCGATGAAGGCCTTGGTGCAGAGCAAATCCTTACGCGCCAATTGTTTTGCTGGAACTTTAGTCATGGTTGTTGCGATTATTATTCTATGACATTTGATTTAAAAAACCACCATAGATAAAAAATTGTTACCTTAATAAATTTTTAATATACCTGCCCCAGTTTTTTGCCCGCGCAGACATTGATAGCATAAAGAATTTAATTGCACAACTAGGCCGTAGGCCTAGAACCAAACTTTTCAGCTTTGTTCAGAAAGGCTTCTTTCCTCTCCAACAGTCATCCTCTAAAATTCTTACGAGTAGAAAGCGCAAAGCCTCCATTGCTTTAGCCGCCGACGAGGGATAAAAATACGAACACCGCGAAGCGGTGGAGATATTTTTTGGGTGGGTTCGCGGACAAGATTTTTTATATTAAAAAATTTATAAGCGAGCAAAAGCGGTATTTTTTGCGCCGCCGTCAAAAGCCCCTCTCGCCGTCATCCTCGAAACCCGCGCCTCTCACCTCTCTGCCCGTCATTCTCGAAGCCCGTAAGGGCTATCGGGAAACCATTCCTTGGACGGCGTGAGTCGCTATCAGGTTATTGCCTTGCACTACCGCTCTTGCCTCCCCGCCCGTCATCCTCGAAACCCGCGCGACCAGCGCGGGTTATCGGGGAACCATTTCCGAGGCATCGGTGGTTACAGGAAACGAAAGGGTAATAGAAAGGAATCTTAAGCTAGCCAAAAAATATTCGCCCTACCGCTTCCATGGTTGAAGGCAGACAAAATTTTGACACCATCACCCTTTCGCAGTTTTCCATGATGACGCCTCGGAAATGGTTTCCCGATAATCGCTTCGCGATTTCGAGAATGACGGGTAGGGCGAGGCCATGGGCTTAGAGCCGGATTTTTTTTGGGTTTTGATTAAAATTTTTTTGTTCTATTTATTGTTGACTTTGTAAGTAGATTGCGTATAATAAAATTATGTCCTTATTCTCCTTAAAAAATGGTTCTTTAAAGAATATAAAACCAAATTATTTTATATTGGAAAAAGATATAGAAGAATTTGTTAAAAATCATTTTAATGAACTCTTTGCAGAATTGAATTTTATTAAAAACCAATTTTCTATTGGTGATTATATAATTGATATTCTTGCCTACGCGCCCCAAACAAAGTCATTCGTTATTATAGAGATAAAAAAAGGTAAGGACAGCTCCTTATCTGACCAAGGCGTTTCGTATCTTAATTCAATAATAAACAGAAAAGCAGATGTAGTTTTAGAATATAATCAAAAACTAGGTTTCAATATGAAAATTAATGATTTCGACTGGACAGAATCTAAATTAAAATTTATCTCACAAGAATTCAACCGCTATCAGATTGATGCAACCGCCTCCCCAGCGTTGCCGATAGAATTATATAAAATTACAAGATACGATGACAATTTAATAGAATTTAAAAAAGTAGAAAAATATGGCTCATCTAAAAGTGAAAATATAATAAAAGTTAGCAAAAGTCTTGATGCAACAATAAAATCTTATACAGAAGAAGACCTTATTAATCATCATAACAGCAATGTGCAAGAATTATATAAAGAATATAAGAAGCATATTCTTGATTTGGCAATAGACTTAAAAGAACCGATTGCTACAAAAACCTATATGGCATTCAAAAAGAATGGTTATAATTTTTGTGATATTGTAATACAAAAAAAATCCATTGATATATTTATTAATTTAAAAAAAGGCGAATTAAATGACGCCACAAATAGAACCAGCGATGTTTCTAACAAAGGGAAAGCAGGAAATGGAGATTATGTTATTAAAGGTATTACCAATATTAATAATTTAGAATATGATATTGCATTGATAAAACAATCTCTCCTTAAAAAATAATATCACATCCCCAACATCAGCCTAACATTCTGCAAGGCCGCGCCGGACGCGCCCTTGCCCAGGTTGTCATATTGCGCGGTCAGGGTAAGGCGGCCATCGGTGTCATTGCCCAGCACCGATAATTTTATATCATCGCGGTTGGCAAATTCATCGGGCAATAATCTTTGCCCTACCGCTCCGCTGCTTGAGGGCGATAATCTTTGCCCTACCGCTCCGCTGCTTGAGGGCGTTAATCTTTGCCCTACCGCTCCGCTGTTTGAGGGCGATTCGTCGCCCAACAAAATCTTCTCGCAACCGCCATAACTCTCAACCCAAATTTTTTCGATAAGCGATTGGTTGATTTTGGTTAACACCCGCCCGTCCAACGGCACCATCATCACCATGCCGCGCGGGAAATCGCCCACCACCGGTTGGAACAATGGCGGGTGCGGCAACAAACCATAATCGGCCATTTCGGCCAAATGTTTGTGATTTTGCTGTAACCCATAAACATGGCCGTGAATTTTTTTATTGGGGGTTTCATATTCGGCCATCATGGTTTTGCCGCCGCCCGAATAACCCGACAGGCCAAACGCCGCCAATGGGTAATCGTCGGGGATAAGGCCGGCGCGTTTCAACGGCGCGACCAACAAAATAAAACCGGTGGCGTAACACCCCGGGTTGGCAACCCGCGGCGATTTGCCAATCACCGCCGGTTGTTGTTGGTTATATTCAGGCAGGCCGTAAACCCAGCCATGGCTGATGCGGTGCGCCGTCGAACAATCCAAAATTTTTACCGCCGGGTTGTCGACCATGGCCACGGCGTCGCGCGCCGCATCATCGGGCAAGCACAATATCGCCACATCGCAATCGTTTAAATTTAACGCGCGGTGTTTTTTGTCTTTGCGCAAATCATCGGGCAGGGTGATAATGTCAAGCCGGTCGCCAGATTCGCGGTTATAGGCCGCCAGTCGTTCGCGAATGTCGAGGCCGGTTGTGCCCTCCGCCCCGTCGATAAAAATTCTTTTTTTAACCATAATCTTACTGCCATATCTTTACGCCAAAATCTTGCGCCGCGCAAATATTGTTCGCGCGTTATTCATGTTTTATATTTATTGGTTAGATTTTGCGTTTTAAACCCTTGGCAAAAAATGGCGGCCGGCGGGCGCGAACAAAACCCCGCGCCAACAATGCCAAGTGGTTTGATTACAACATGATAAAAAATTGCCCCTGCGGGAGCGGCTTGGTGCGGTTGTCGCCGCTTGTCCATCGGCCTTTAAGCCCGGCCTTAAGCGATATTGTCTTCCTCGTCGCCCGCGTTATTGGCCATGCCGTCACCCGCGTTATCGGCCATGCTATCGGCCATGTCATCGCCCACCATGCCGGCCGGCAACAGGTCGTCGCTTGGCATGTCGGTTTTTTTAATTTTGCCAACCGCCTTATCCAATTCGGCCTTGGAACATAACCCCAATTCGACCGGATGTTTCGCGCTTAAATTGGCCATGTTCCAATGGGTGCGGTTTTTAATTGCCTTAATGGTATTCAGGGTCGTGCCGATAAGCCGGCCAATTTGGCTGTCGGACAGGCCCGGGTGATTTTTCAACAACCACACCACGGCGTCGGGTTTATCCCCGCGTTTTGAAATCGGCGTGTAACGCGGCCCACGGCGTTTTTCAACCAAATTGTCGTAACTTTCAACTTTATTTAATTGCAATGATTGGCTGGCGTCTTTTTCGCAACGGGCAATTTCCTCGCGCGTTAATTGGCCGTTCAGCAATGGGCTGGTGCCCTTCAATTGGCTGTCGCTGGCATCGGCGAGGTTTTCCACCTCCAACAGGTGCAGGCCGCAAAAATCGGCTATCTGCTGAAAACTAAGGGCGGTGTTATCAATCAACCACACCGCGGTCGCGCGCGGCATAAGGATGGACGGATGGGTAATTTTCTTTTTGGCCATTTGGTGATGATTAACTAATATCGGGATTTTTGTCTGACGCAGTCTTTATCATATCCTTAACAAATTGTAAAAAGAAAAATCTTGTTTACCGACCCAAAAAACGATAATCTCCGTAAAGGATAAGTTTTAGAAAGCCTGCCAAAATAAATGACCAATAACACCATCACCATCACCGATAACCGCACCGGTAAAAAAATTGACCTGCCGATTAAAGACGGCACCATGGGCCCCTCGACCATCGACTTGAATGGTATCAAGGGTGGGCTTTACGATAACATGGGGCTTTTCACCTTGGATTCGGGTTACAGCCAAACCGCGTCATGCAAAAGCGCCATCACCTTTATCGACGGCGACCAGGGGGTGTTGTTGCATCGCGGCATCCCTATCGAGGAATTGGCCGAAAATTCCGGCTTCCTTGAAACCGCTTATTTATTGATTTACGGCAACCTGCCGACCAAGCCGCAATATGATAGTTTCTGCTGGGAAATAAACCACCACAGCATGGTGAACGAACAATTGATAAATTTTTATCGTGGCTTTCGCCGCGACGCGCACCCCATGGCGACCTTGGTCGGGGCGGTCGGTGCCCTGTCAGCATTTTACCAAGAGGAAACCAACATCAGCGACCCGAATATCCGCGAAAAGGCAATGATTCGCATCATCGCCAAAATGCCGACGCTGGTTGCGACCTCCTACAAATACTCCATCGGCCAGCCGTTTGTTTACCCGCGCAACAACATGCATTACACCGCGAATTTTATTCACATGACATTTTCGGTGCCTTGCGAAAAATACGAAGTCAACCCGGTGTTCGAACGGGCGTTGCGCAAGATTTTTATTTTGCACGCCGACCACGAACAAAATGCCTCGACCTCGACGGTGCGAATGGCCGGCTCGTCAAAGGCCAACCCATTTGCTTGTATATCGGCCGGTATTTCGTGCCTGTGGGGGCCCAGCCACGGCGGCGCGAACGAGGCGGTGTTGAAAATGTTGCAAGAAATCGGCGACAAGAAAAATATCAAACCATTTCTGGACAAGGTAAAGGCCAAGGAGGCCAACACCCGCCTGATGGGTTTTGGCCACCGCGTTTACAAAAATTACGACCCACGGGCCGCGGTGTTAAAAAAATCTTGCCACGAGGTTTTGGCCGAATTAAAAATCCACGACCCATTGTTAGAATTGGCGCAAGAATTGGAAGCCATCGCCCTGAGCGATGAATATTTCATCGAACGCAAACTTTTCCCCAATGTTGATTTTTATTCGGGGATTATTTTCCGCGCCATGGGTTTCCCGCTGTCGATGTTTACCGCTTTATTCGCCCTGGCGCGCACCGCCGGTTGGGTGGCGCAATGGAACGAAATGATGAGCGAGCCAACGCAAAAAATCGACCGGCCACGCCAACTTTACACCGGCCAAACAAAACGCCCCTACGTACCGATGGAAAAGCGGTAGGGGGGGTGCTTCCATGACCGCTGTCGTAGGTGGTTGAGTTAGACATTTTCTAATGTTTGCGTGCCAAAAATTTTATTTGCTTTTTAAGAAAAATATAATAAAATGGGCAGGGAAAGATAAAAAAATGACCCCTACCGCACAAAAAATTTATGACATTTTGGTTGATTGCGCAAAAAACAAAACAATCATTTATTATGGCGAATTAAAGAATATGGTTTACCCTCAAAACGGACAAAAAGACCATTCGTTTTTTGGCAATGACCGTTCTCAAGGCTACCATGATTTACTCGAAGTATCAGAATACAGCATTCAAAATCATAACGGAGCTATATTAAATGTTTTAATAAGAAGAGATGACGAACAGAAGAAGGTTGGTTGCGGATTCTGGGATTATGCAGGTTATTGCACTTCGGTTAATCCTAGAATTAACAAACAACAGGCTCTAAATTTATCCGATGCCGATAAGAAAAAAATACAAGACGATGAAACGCAATTGGTCTACGCACAATTTCCATAATTCAGCCCCCGCCTAAATTCGTGGTAATAATTCGACAAAATTGCATGGGCGGTGGCGATTGTCCAATTGCGACAGCAATATCATTTGCCACGCGTCCTTAACCGCGCCCGGACTGCCGGGCAGGGCGAATAACAATAACCCGCCGGCGACAAACCCAATGGCGCGCGATTGAATGGTCGAGGTGCCAATTTTTTCGTAAGATAACTGGCGGAACAATTCGCCAAAGCCAACGATCTCCTTGCCCTGGTGTTTTTGCGAAAATGCTTGCAATGCCTCGGGCGTTATATCGCGCGCCGTAATGCCGGTGCCGCCGGTTAATATCACCACCTTCGATTCTTCCCCCTGCCGAATTTTTTCCAAACAATCGACAATATCTTTTGCCTCGTCCTTTAACAAATGGCGGGCATGGATTTTATGGCCGGCGGCCAAAACCATTTCGGCCAACACCGCGCCCGATTTGTCGTTTGCCATGTCGCGCGTGTCGGACAGGGTTACCAGCGTTATGGCAAGCGGTATAAAAGGACGGGAATCATCGCGTGGCATCTGGCAATTATCTGCTTAAAATTTTTTGATTGCAACCCTTTTGATTGCACGCCTATTGACCGATAAATTTTTTTGGCCAGCGGTTATTAACTATATCGGTTAGGGTCGGGTTATCAAGGTCGAGCATGTCGCTGTAAACCCAATAATT
The DNA here is from genome assembly GCA_030054115.1 of Hydrotalea sp. Taxonomy (NCBI): domain Bacteria; kingdom Pseudomonadati; phylum Bacteroidota; class Chitinophagia; order Chitinophagales; family Chitinophagaceae; genus Hydrotalea; species Hydrotalea sp. The sequence continues at coordinate 88,495 of JASGCL010000002.1, read as the reverse complement.
GGCCAACACCCGCGCCACGTAAAGCCGCGTTTCGCGCAACGGAATCGATTCGACAAACAACAATGGGTCGCCGTGATAAGATTTTTTATTTTTAACCCATTTGCGCATATTGTTGGGCCCGGCGTTATAGGAAGCAACCGCGAATATCAAATTGCCGTCAACATCATCCAACGCCAACAAACTGGCCAGGTAACGTGTGCCCATCACCAAATTTAATTGCGGGTTAAACAAGTCATATTTCGACGGCCGTTTGTTATCGGCATATTGCGATGTTAAATCTTGGAAACTATCCCAGCGGCTGACCATCGTGGCGGTTGTTGGCATCATCTGCATCATGCCAACCGCGCCACTGCGGCTGATAGCATGGGGGGAAAAATGCGATTCCTGCCGCGCCACCGCCAGGGCCAGGGCGGCATCGTCCGGTTTTAAATCTTTATCGCCATCGGTTAACACCGGAAAAAGCGCGCGGCCATAATAATGGCCAGAAATTTTTTGCAAATGAATCGCCAAGCGAAGACCGGTGTGGTGCAATTGGTAATCATCGGCCAGGGCCAGCAGGTTTTCGCTGTAGGAGCTATTTAACCTATCAACCGCATAACGCCATTCGAGCATCGCCAAGGCCGGCTCGTCGATATTAAGCAGGGCGAAACCGCGCGCCATGACCGGTATTTGTGCCAGACGCGATAAAATACGTGGGTTGCCCTTTGGGCTGTCGGTAAAAATATGCTTGTTATTAACCTTGCCATCGGCGGCAAGGTATTTTAAGGCAATTTGCCCGTAAAAAGTGGTTGGGTTTTTGGCGGCATAGGTCAATTGCTTCACCGCCATGTCGTCTTTGTTTTGCGACGCCATGGCGCGCCCCTGCCAAAAATAGGCCGCCGATTGCAAAAATGGGTCGGTGCTTTGGCTGGTGATACTAAATAAATTTGCCGCCCGCTCGTAATTGCCTTCCTGCCATGCCGCCAGCCCACCCCACCAACTGCTTTCTATCGCCGCATTTTTTAAATTATTCACCGCTTCATCGGCCAGGGTGGCGGCGTCGCTATAACGTTCGTCAAAATAAAAACCCGACATGGTGATGGCAAACATTTGGTCAAGCAACGACGCGTTGTTTTTTATATTATCGGCGGTAAGGTTTTTGCGCGCCAAGGCCACGGCGTCAAATAATTTATCGCGTTTTACCAACCGCCGCAGGTCCATAACCTGTTGGTCGAGCGGGTCGAGGGCGAAATGGCTGTCATCGATAATGCCATTGTCGGCCTGGTCAGCTAGAAAATTTTTCTTTGATTTGTCGTCCATCGCATCAAGCGGCAATAGCGGTGCCACCGGTTCGGTAAGAACAAATTTTTTGTTTGGCCGCCGCGCCAGGGCCAAGCGATAGATATTATCGGCCATGCCGTGGTCTTTGTATTTGGTTAACCAATCGGCCAATTCCTTGATGCTGGTTTTGTAACCTGGGTGGATATAAATTTGCGCCAACACCGCCGAACGCAAAATTGGGTTTTCGGCGGTGCGGATAAAGTTCTTTGCGGCATCAAATTTTTTATTATGCACCGCCTGGAAAGCTTTTTTATAAATCGCCTGGTCATTGGCCGATAATATGGTTGGCACCGTCGTCCCAACCGCGAAGGCGGGGGGTGATGATAGCAATAACAACATCGCCGGCACCCCCAGCGATAAAAACAACGCGCGCCATGGGCGGCGCACCGGCAAGGCCACCACCATCGATAACCGCCCAGTTTGCGCCAACCGCGCCAGTCCACCCAGGCCCACATTGGCCGGTTGCCGATGGTTTTTTAGCCGAAAGATTTTTGTGATTTTCTTAACCATAGATTTATGCCCCAACACTAAGCACGTAGCGTGCCACATCATGCCCCACGCCATGCAACCGCCATTTGGTCATGGGCCATTTCATCCGCTGAATAGACTGATTCGCCTTAAGAGTATAGCTTTTCGCTGATGGCGGAAAGGGCGGCGCGCGCCACCGCCAATTTGTCATTAACAATAGCTTGCTGGGCGGCGTCCTTGGTGTTTTTTAATTCGTCGGTGAAATCCTTGATTTGCTTTTCAATATCCTTGCTGTCCAGGGTGGCGACATCATTCGCCGCGGTGGCCAAAATCACCACTTTTTTTTGGCTGATGTCGGCGAAGCCGCCGCTTAGAAAAAATTTTTTGCTTAATTTGCCGCCGGTGTAAAACCACAACACCCCAGGGCGCAGGGCGGCAATGGTGTCGGCGTGCCCCGCCAAAATACCCATGTCGCCATTGTCGCCGGGCACAATAACCATGTCGCCCATGCCATTAAATAATGTGCCGTTCGGGGCAATGATGTCGATTTGTAATTGTTCGCTTGCCATTTTTTATCAATCTTTAATTCATGTTTTTTGATAGGCTTGCGTTTAGAATTTTCGCCCTTTCGCAAAAATCAATTTTGCAACCACAACCAAAAGAATCTTAAGCCGCCTTGGCCAATTCCTTGGCGCGCGCCACCGCTTCCTCAATACTGCCGACCATGTAAAATGCCGATTCGGGCAAATCATCATAATCGCCATTGACGATGGCGGCGAAGCTTTTCACCGTATCCTCAAGTTGGACAAATTTGCCGGGCTTGCCGGTGAAAACCTCGGCCACATGGAATGGCTGTGACAGGAAACGTTGAATTTTGCGTGCCCGCGCGACGGTTAATTTGTCGGCTTCCGACAATTCGTCCATCCCCAAGATAGCAATGATTTCTTGTAATGATTTATAGGCCTGCAGGGTGCGTTGCACGGCGCGGGCGGTGTCGTAATGTTTTTGGCCGACCGTGTTGGCGTCAAGAATCCGGCTGGTTGAATCCAGCGGGTCGACCGCCGGGTAAATCCCCAATTCAGAAATTTGCCGTGACAAGGTGGTGGTCGCGTCAAGGTGAGAGAAGGTCGTGGCCGGGGCCGGGTCGGTCAAATCGTCGGCCGGCACATAAACCGCCTGAATCGATGTAATCGAACCTTTTTTGGTTGAGGTGATACGTTCCTGCATCGTGCCCATGTCGGTCGCCAAGGTTGGTTGGTAACCCACGGCCGAGGGAATACGGCCGAGCAAGGCCGAAACCTCTGACCCGGCTTGGGTGAAACGGAAGATATTATCGACGAAGAACAACACGTCCTTGCCTTCTTCATCGCGGAAATATTCGGCTTGCGTCAAACCGGTCAGGGCGACCCGCGCCCGCGCGCCCGGTGGTTCGTTCATCTGGCCATAGACCATCGCCACCTTTGACTCGCCGCCCAAATTGATAACGCCCGAATCTATCATTTCATGGTAAAGGTCATTGCCCTCGCGCGTCCGCTCGCCCACGCCGGCAAATACCGAATAACCGCCGTGCCCCTTGGCGATGTTATTGATAAGTTCTTGAATCAGCACCGTCTTGCCCACGCCCGCGCCGCCGAACAAACCAATTTTACCCCCCTTGGGGTATGGCGTCAGCAAATCGATAACCTTAATACCGGTGACCAGCACCTCGGTATCGGTCGACTGGTCAACATAGGGCGGTGCCGAACGATGAATCGGCATTTTCATTTTTGATTTTATCGCGCCACGGTCGTCAATCGGATCGCCGATAACATTCATAATGCGGCCCAAGGTTTCCGGCCCAACCGGCACCGAAATCATATCGCCGGTGTCCTTCACCGCTTGGCCGCGTTGCAACCCCTCGGTTGCGTCCATCGCGATGGCGCGCACGGTGTTTTCGCCCAAATGTTGTGCAACCTCGAGCACCAATTGTTGGCCATTGTTGTCGCAGGTCAAGGCGTTCAAAATGCCCGGCAAGTTGCCGTCGGTAAATTCGACGTCGACCACCGCCCCCAGCACCTGGTTAATTTTGCCCATGCCGGACGCGGTTTGAGAATTCTTTGCCATGTTTTTTTCCTTTTTTTCTTTTGTTATTGTAATAAATTCGTTCTTATTTTTTTGCCTTACTTTACCAGTAACAATTTTGGCCTTATCAAGCAACAAGTTTTTTGTCAATAACAATATTTAACGCCCGCGCAAGTAATTTTGTGCTATAGAACAGCCATGACGGCCATTGCGCAAAATATATTCAGCCATATCACCGACCAACGGAAAGATTTCATCGCCACCATGCCACGGGTCGGGCGATTATTGGCGTTGGATATTGGCAAAAAACGCACCGGCCTGGCCCTGTCGGACCCGCAACGAAAAATCGCCAGCCAATTTGGCCTGTTGCAACAACAGATGCCGCATAATGGGGCGAAGGATAGTTTTTCGCGCCAGGCCGAGGCGATTATCACCATGATAAGCAACGAGCAAATTGTTGGCTTGGTTATTGGCCTGCCGCGCAACATGGACGGCGGCGAAAACAAATCAACCCAAAGCCGCCGCCAATATGCCCGCAACCTGGCCAAGGCCGGCGTTACGATTCCGATATTGTTGTTGGATGAACGTTTAACCAGCCAGGCGGTTGATAAATTATTGGCCGATGATAAGGCATTTGGCGATAACCTGACCACCGCCAAAAAAAACAAATTGCGCGACCAGATGGCGGCGAGTTTTTTGTTGCAAGGATTGTTGGACCAGATGAACCCCCTCATCAACCCGCTCATGAAGCGGCCGTTATAGAAGCGATTTGATGGCGGCATCAAGCCGCGCCAAGGATTCAGTTTTGCCGCAAACCGCCAGCAAATCAAAACAGCCCGGCGAATGTTCAAGGCCGGTCAAGGCCAGGCGGATAGCGGGGGCGATGTCTTTCATTTTTAAACCCTGCGCCTCGCCCCAAAATTTCACCGCATCATGCAAATTTTGTTTGCCCCAATTTTCTTGGCTTGATAAAAATTCACAAGCTGACAATAATGTCTGTTTTTTATTTTGCAATTCGGTTTGCAAGGTTGCGGCGGTTAGGGGAAATGCCGGCGTGGTCAGCAACAGCGCAACCTGTTTTTCCAAATCAACCAAATTAAATACCCGCGTTTTTATCAGCGGTATAAATTGCTTGCCCTCAGTAATGCTGGCAAGATTTGCCAACCGCGCGTCATCGGCCATCGCCATGTAATGGCCGGCCAAATGTTGCAATTTTTTTATGTCGGTGCGGGCCGCGCTTTTCCCGACATGGGCGATATCAAACCATTCCACCGCCTGCGCCATGGAAATAATTTCGTCATCGCCGTGCGACCAGCCCAGGCGCAACAGGTAATTCACCATTGCCTCGGGCAGAATCCCCATTGTTTGGTAATCGGTTATCGCCGCCGCGCCATTGCGTTTTGATAATTTTTCGCCGGCCTCGTTCATAATCAGCGGAATATGGGCAAATGCTGGAATGTTTTTTTCATCGCCAGCAATCGCCTTAAAGAGGTGATATTGGCGGAAAGCGTTGGTTAGATGGTCATTGCCACGAATAATATGGGTAACGCCCATATCGACATCATCCACCACCACCGACAACATGTAGGTCGGGGTGCGGTCAGACCGCAGTAAAATAAAATCGTCCAATTCGCTGTTTTGCACCGTGACCGACCCCTGCACAGCATCGTTGATGGTGGTCGCGCCAGCTTGCGGCATTTTTATACGGATGGTTGGTTTTGCACCATTGCCCGCCATTTTTTTTCTGTCGGTTTCGTCGCGGTCGCGCCATCGCCCGTCGTATTTCAGGGGCAATTTTTTTGCCTCTTGCTCTTTGCGCAGGGCCTCCAATTCATCCGCCGTCATGTAACATTCATAGGCCAAGCCTTTTTTTACCAAGCCCTCGGCCACCGCCACATGCCGCGCAATGTTGTTGGATTGCAACACAAAATCGCCATCGTGTTTTATGCCCAGCCATTCCAGGCCGCGCAAAATAACCTCTATCGCGTCGGGGGTGGAGCGCGCGCGGTCGGTATCCTCTATCCGTAATTTGTAATCGCCGCCGTGGTGTTTGGCGAATAAATAATTAAACAGCGCGGTGCGCGCCCCGCCCAGGTGCAAATAACCGGTGGGCGACGGGGCAAAGCGGGTAACAATTTTTTGTGTTTGCGCCATTATTCATAACCACATCGATAACCACGGGGTTGTTTCATCGCATGATGCACGGCCTTATTATGGCTTGGCCGGCGCGATGGCGGGCGGCGTTGCCGGGGTCGCCGGCGCAACCGCCGGAACAACCTTGGCCGATTTCACCGTGTAATCGCTGTCCTGCATGATTGGTTTTACCAACCATTGTTCATATTCGACAACAATTTTTTGCCTGGTGGCAACCGCCTGCTCAATCACTTGGCAATCATCTGGCGTTTTGGAAAACATGCAAGAGACAATAAAAACAGTGATTGGGTCGCTGGTCATAACCATGCCCTCGACCGGCAAAACCATGGTGATTTCGCCCGATTTAAATATAATCCCCTTCACCGAGTATTTTTGCACCACGCCGGCGCGCATGCCACGGCTGTAATCGGGCATAAAACCAAATAGCGATATCGACACCACCAGCACCAGCACCAGCACCACCAGGGCAATAAGAATGGGCAGGAAACGCCTTACCGCGAAGGCGACACCCAAAAACAACAGCAATAAAATTGCAACATACAAAATCGTCATGCTGTTATCTTACCATGTTTTTTTGGCAAATAATAGATGGCAACCGCCGCCAACATTTTCTTAATGAAAAATTATTGTTTTCGTGATAGCAAAAACCAAAGCGGAGTGTAGCTCAGACTGGTAGAGCACTGCCTTCGGGAGGCAGGGGCCGTAGGTTCAAATCCTGCCACTCCGACCACGAAAAATACTTGCGAAAGCCACGAAGTGGCGTTCGCCTCACCGACATTTTTTTATATTTTTCACGCGAGCAAAGCCCGCGCGAATTTCGGGCGGGGGTGGCTTCACTTGCTACTATAAACGTTTTTACCCACGTTGCTACTCGAACGATATCTTGCGTGCGCGGCGGGTGGCAGGCTTAGGCTACCGCAAAGATAAAGAAGCTATTAGCTTTTATTCTTAAGCGTGAAAAGCCCGCATGAATTTCGGGCGACGTTTGAGAAAATGAAATCTGATTAAAAAAAAACCACCCCAAACATCAATTCATAGAATTGGTGCAGGGGTGGGTATATTCATCTTTAATATAAGCCTGTCCCCTTTATTTGTCAAGCCTCGCTGGTTTTCTATAAAAAAGCGATTATCCTTTGCCGCCGGTTAGCTTCTCAAATTCTTTTTTCAACGCTTCCATCTGTTCATCGATAATGTTCATTTCCTCCAAGGATTTTATCATGTTGAAAAAATAATCGCGGTTTGTGCCGTTTGCACCGGCGGAGGTGGCGATAATTTTTGCCTGCTCGGATAATGGCATTTCGCGGTGCACATATTGTTTGTGCGCCGCGTCAAGGGTGAAGGCCAAGGCCTGCACCACTTTATTCTCGCCCTCGATAAGCACCGGCAGGGCGCAGGGGGTGTAGGCCGCCGAAATCATTTCCCGCTCCCATAGTTTTTTTGCCACGGCGTCGCGGTCTGCCTCCGCCACCTGCAGGCATGCCCCCACCGTGTGGCCGCCATGGTCCAACCCCACCACCAACCCGGGTTTTTCAATCGTGCCGCGGTAATGCACCGACCACATGCCAAACCGGCGGTGAAACCCCTCGACACGGGCGCGCATTTTTTTTTCGCAATTAAAATCGGGTGCCCAAATCAACGACCCAAAGGCAAAAACATAAAATGGGCGGAGCGATTCGACGAGCGATAAATATTCTTGGTAGTTTTGTCTATCTGCGGTCATAAATTTTCACGAATAATGCTGGGGGTTCGTTATCAACATGATTCGCACCCCCATTGGTAAGATTGATAACAAAAAATCACCCTGCCCAATTAACAAAAATAGTCAAAAAATTGTTTCGGTGGTTTGCTTAATTGCTGGCGCGCGCCGGCAAAAAATTCAACGGGTTCGACGGCTGGTTATTTTTTCTAATTTCAAAATACAATTGTGGGCGTTGCGCCAGGCCCGACCGACCGACCGTGGCAATGATTTGTCCGCGTTTTACCGCATCGCCCTTTTTCACCAACGATTTTTGCAAATAGCCATAGGTCGATACCAACCCATTATCATGCTTCACCAACACCAACAGACCAAGCGGTTTTATATCGGTGCCGACATAAATCACCGTGCCACCGCTGACCGCCGCAACATTTTGCCCCATCGACCCGGCCAAAATAAGCCCATCTTGGCTTGTGCCCTCGCCAAATTTTTGCAAGATATTCGATTGTTGCAACGGCCAAGCCAGGGCTTGCGGTTGCCCACTGCTATTGGCCTTGTCATTGGTGGTTGCATTTGAACTGGCTATCGGTGTTTCGGTTACCGCCATTTGCGCGCGCGGCGGTGTCATGCCGTCGCTATTGCCAATTGCATTGCCCGCCGCGTTGCTCGCGACTTTTTTACTAATCGTGATATTTTGCCCTATCTTCAATTGGTCGGTAATTTTTAAACCATTATCCTTTGCAAACTCGGCCGGCGTCATGTTGTTTTGCCGCGCCAAGGAATAAATCGTATCGCCCTTCACCACCTTATAAGGGGTTTTCTTCGTCACCATTTGTGGTGCGCTGGCGGTATTATTATTGGCATTATTGATGGCAACATTATTGGTCGGGTTGCTCAGCCCGTTATTGGTTGGCTTAAGGCTGGCCGGGTTATCACCGGCAAGGATGAGTTTTTGCGGCTTGCTACCGCCGCCGCCTTTAACAACCAAATCCTTAACACCAACTTCCTCGCCCCAGCGAAACGGCAAGGATTCACACCCCCACAGCGACAACATTATTGGCAACAGCAAAAGATATTTTTTTGCGATGGTGTTTTTTCCTATTACGATGCTCATTGTAAATCTCCTTATTTTTTTATTATCTTTGCCATGCCCGCCATGTAGGGTTGCAACACCGCGGGCACGTCAACACCACCATCGGACGATTGATAATTTTCCATCACCGCCACCAGGGCGCGACCAACCGCCAGTCCCGAACCATTGAGCGTATGGACAAATTTCATCGTGCCATCCTTATCCTTATACCTACCATGCAAGCGGCGCGCCTGAAAATCGCCCACGTTCGAACAGGACGAAATTTCGCGATAACAATTCTGCGCCGGCACAAAAACCTCGATGTCATAGGTTTTTTTGGCGGCAAACCCCATGTCGCCCGAACACAACAACATGGTGCGATAGGGCAATTGCAACTTTTGCAATATATGCTCGGCGCAGGCCGTCATCCGTTCCAATTCATCGTTCGATTGTTCAGCGGTGGTGATGCTGACCAATTCAACCTTCCAAAACTGGTGTTGGCGAATCATCCCCTTGGTGTCCTTGCCGGCGGCCCCGGCCTCCGACCGAAAACACGGGGTCAGGGCAACATAACGTTTGGGCAATTCGTCTGCTTGATAAACCCTACCCATGATTTGCGCGGTCAGGGGCACCTCGGCGGTGGGAATAAGCCATCGGTCATCGGTGGTTTTGAACAAATCATCGGCAAATTTTGGCAATTGCCCGGTGCCATAAACGGTGTTCGACCTCACCAACAGGGGGGGCGAGGTTTCCTCGTAACCAAATTCTGTAAAGTGGGTATCAATCATAAATTGCGCCAGGGCACGTTCCAACCGCGCCAAATCTTGGCGCAAAAACACAAACCTTGCACCGGCCACATTGGCGGCGGTGGTGAAATCCATCATCGCCAAATCCTCGCCCAATTGGTCGTGCGGCTTTGGCGGGCTTGAAAATTTTCGCGCCTCGCCTTGGCGGCGAATTTCGACATTGTCATGTTCGTCTTTACCCGCCGGCACGGCATCCTCTGGCAAATTGGGCAGGGCGGCGAGCATTTCATCCAACTTGGTTTTTTGCGCCGCCGCCGCTACCTCCAGCTCGGGGATTTTTGTTTTTAATGATTGCAATTGCGCCATGGCGTCGTCAGTCGGTTGGTTCGATTTTTTTAAAACCGCAATATTGGCCGAGCCAGCATTGCGCGCCGCCAATAGTTCCTCCAGCTCGCGTTGCAAGCGTCGCCAGGTTTCGTCCATCGCCAAAATGGTCGCGCTTTGCGCCGCCAGGCCGCGCCGCGCCAGGCCGGCATCAAATTGTTCGGGGTTATCGCGGATGAATTTTATATCGTGCATGGTGGTGGTGTTACAAACGATTTAACCTTTTTTCATCGCCAGGTAAAGCGGCGCGGCGACCATAATAAAGCCTTAATCAATATATTGGAGCGGGTAGAGGGAATCGAACCCTCATCTTCAGCATGGGAAGCTGACATTCTACCACTGAACCATACCCGCGGTAAAAATGCTCTATCAAAAAATTAAACCCAAAGATAGCCCCACCGACAACCCACCGGCCGACACCATGGTGGCGGTTGCACCGCCGGCGGTGCCGCCCGCGCCGAGCGGCAAGTAATAACGACCATAGAGGGTAAAATCCAAGGTTTCATTAACCTTATAATCCACCACCAATTTAAAGGGCAGAACAAAGGCGACATTGTCGAAATCATCGCCGCCGGCCACCGCGCCGCGAACCACCTCGACCCCGGCACCACTGCCCAGGTAAATACCAAAATTCCCCAAAACCTTAAATCCCGACGACCGACCAAACCGATAACCTACGTCGGCCAGGGCGATATCATGGGTAACATAAAAATAATCCCCCGCGCCGGTGTTATTAAATATATTGCCGCCGCTTTGTGATTCAATGATGCTACGATGTTGGAGGAAAATATATTCGGCATCTAGTTGCAGGCCGTTTAAGAAACGATAACCGAGCGCGCCAAAAAAACCACCGGCTTTATTATTGGTCAATTTGGCCTGTTTGTCGCCGACCGTGATGGTGGTGGCAAAGGGGCTGTAGATTTCGGCCCCGCCCTGCAACAACCATTCGGCCCGCGCCGGACCAGCCTGCATCGCCAACAGCATCATGGCCATCAGCCCGGTCAGGCCATGGCGGCGACCAAAGCGCGCCTTGCCATGACTGCCAAACAATTTTTGCAAATAACGCATCATAAAAATTGCCTACTCCACCGTAACCGATTTGGCAAGGTTTCTTGGCTTATCGACATCTTGCCCGCGCAACAACGCGGTATAATAGGCTATTAATTGTATCGGCAAGGAAAAAACCAGCGGCGACAACAATACATCGTGGTCGGGCACGGTGAAGAACCCCTTAACCGCCAGCTGGCGTTTTTTTAATTCCCTTTCGCCTTTCTCATCGGTCAGGGCAAATATCACGCCGCCGCGCGCCACCACCTCCTGCACGTTGCTCAAGTTTTTTTCAAACAATTCATCGCTCGGGATAATGGCGATAATTGGCATGCCTGCCTCGATAAGGGCTATCGGCCCATGTTTCATTTCGCCGGCGGCGTAACCCTCGGCATGGATATAGGAGATTTCTTTCAATTTTAACGCCCCCTCCAACGCCAAGGGATAACAACGACCGCGCCCCAAATAAAGCACCGACCGCGCATTTTTTAATTCGGCGGCAATTTGTTTGGCGGCCTCGTGGTTTTGCAATTCCTTGTTCATGATGAATGGCAAATGGAGGAGATGCTCGACAATATTTTGTTCGATGGATTTATCAAAATGTTTATTTTTTTCCTTTGCCAGGTGAAGCACAAAAAACAACAGGGTCAATAATTGCGTGGTGAACGCCTTGGTGCTGGCGACGCCAATTTCCGGGCCGGCGTGGGTGAATATCGTGGCGGTGGCCTCGCGCGCGATGGTGCTTTGCAACACATTGATAATCGCCAATGTCGGCAAATGCCGTTCGTGAAAAAATCGCAAGGCCTCCAAACTATCCATCGTCTCGCCCGATTGGCTAATCACCAGCCCCAAATTATGCGGCAAAAATGGCGGCTTGCGGTAGCGAATTTCGGAGGCAACATCGCATTGAAAGGGGATGCCGGCCAATTCCTCGCACCATGACCGCGCTGTCAAGCCGGCGTAAAAGGCCGTGCCGCAGGCCGCCATCTGCACCTGCTGAATATCCTTTAATGGCAAATTTATTGGCGGCAGGGTAATGGCCAGGGTTTCGCGGTTTATCATTTCTTGCAACAATATGCCCATCACGGTCGGTTGTTCATAAATTTCTTTCAACATGAAATGTTCGTAATTGCCCTTGCTGACCAATGTCGCATCGGCCAGCGATTGATGGATGGCGCGTTTCACCACCTGATTATTTTTATCAAAAACCACCGCCGTGGTTTTTGACAGCACGACCCAATCGCCCTCTTCCAAAAAACTAACCTGGTCGGTCAGGTGCGATAAACTTAGGGCGTCCGACCCCAAAAACATTTCGCTATCGTCCTTGCCGTAACCAATCGCCAGCGGGCTACCACGGCGCGCGCCGATGATAATATCATCATGGTCGTTGAACATGGCGACAAAAGCAAATGCACCGCGAAGCAACGGCAACATTTTTTTCACCGCTTCCTCGGGCGCCAGGCCGTCGTCAAGAAAACTGGTCAACAGATAAACCAACACCTCGGTATCGGTTTCGGACGAAAATTGTTGTTGGTATTTTTTCGCCAGGCCATTTTTTAATTCTTGGTAATTTTCGATAATGCCGTTATGCACCAAGGCAACTTTATTGCTGACATGGGGGTGGGCATTTTCTTCCTTCGCCCCGCCGTGGGTTGCCCAACGGGTGTGGCCAATTCCCATCGTGCCGGTCAGGGGGTGTTTGTCGAATTGCTTGATAAGGTTTTCCAACTTGCCGGTGGCGCGCAGGCGCGAAAATTGATTATCGTTCAGCATCGCCATGCCCGCCGAATCATAACCACGATATTCTAATCTTTTTAACCCATCCAAAATATCTTGCGCCACCGATGCTTGATTCGATCCTAAAATGCCGATAATACCACACATAATAATAAACCCACGCGCCTTTTAATTATTTCTTGTTTTGCCATTTTTTTTGCCGATAGCCCGCCACCGCCATCTGTTGCCCACGGGTAATGGCCAGCGCGTCCCGCGCCACATCTTCGGTTATCACACTGCCGGCGGCGACCACCGCCCCCTCGCCAATTTTTACCGGCGCGACCAGCGAGCTGTTACTGCCGATAAAGGCATTTTTGCCGATGATGGTTTTTGATTTCTTTTGTCCATCGTAATTGCAGGTGATGGTGCCGGCGCCGATATTCACCCCATCGCCAACCTCGCTATCGCCAAGATATGTCAAATGGTTGGCCTTGGCCCCATAACCTAAAGTCGCGTTTTTGATTTCGACAAAATTGCCAACATGCGCCTCGGCCAAAATTTTTGCCCCCGGGCGAAGCCGCGCGTAGGGGCCAACCACCGCGTTCTTGCCGATGGTGGCCTCGGCCAGGTGACTGAATGATTTTATAACCGCGCCGCGTTCGATATTGACGCCATTTTTTATCACGACAAATGGTTCGATGGTGACATCGGGTTCAATCGCCGTGTCGTGGCTAAAAAAAACGGAGGCTGGGTCGGGCATGGTGACCCCCTGCGACATAAATTGTTCGCGCCATTTATTTTGCAATGTTTTTTCCGCCTGGGCCAGGTCGGCCTGGCTATTAACCCCCAAACATTCATCCTCACCCGTTAGGCAATAGGTGGTTTTTAAACCAGCATTGCTCACCATCTTAACCAAATCGGTGAGGTAATATTCGCCGGCGCGGTTATCGTCGGTGATTTTTTCTAAATGGTCGAGCAGGGTTTCCCTGCCCAAATGCCACCGCACCGCCATCACGCCCGAATTAAAAATGTTAATTTTTTTATCCTCCGCGCTGGCATCTTTGGCCTCGACGATGCTCATCACCTGGTTATTTTTAATCTGCAATCGGCCATAATTGTAATCCTTACCCGATTGAAAGGCCAATAGGGCAAGGTCATGTCGCCCCGCCTCGCCATCCAAACTATCCACCAATTGTTCGATGGTGCTTTGTTCAAACAATGGGCTGTCGCCGCATAAAAACAACACCACCGCATTGTCGGGCATGGCTTTTTTTTCAAATTCCTGCGCGGCCAATTTGGCGGCATGGCCAGTGCCCAATGGTTGGCCCTGCACCAACAGGCGATGCGGGTAGAACAGGTTTTTTAACCCATCGTCTTTTTCCTCGCCCGCAAATGGCGGAATCAAGCATAAAATATCGGCCGGCGCGAGGTTTTCGGCCAGGCGCGTAACATGCGCCCCCAGTGGTAAACCACCCAGTGAGTGCAAAATTTTCGGCAGGGTGGCGCGCATCCGCGTGCCGCGCCCGCCGGCCATTATCACCACAAATATCGATTTTCTTGCCATGTTATTGCTATTTATTGTTTATTGTTTATTGTTTTTTATATTTTTTATTTTTTGTGCTTAGAAGTAGCAACTTATGGCTTTTGCAATTTTATTGCCAGCATTATTATATGAAGAATTTTTAAGCACCGCGAGTGCCTTGGCTTATTGCCATTAGCCGTCAATAAAGTATTTTGTTAAACAATAAGCTATTTAGGCTGTCTCAAATCATTGAGCCAGTTTTCATCGTGATAATCTTGATAGTATTTTTCGTCTTTATCTAATCGGATAGCCATCGCTAAAGCGGAGACATTAAATTTCCTTGCTAAAGCAGATACTTCTATTTCTTCTTTCATGTCTTTAATTACTGTAATAATTTTATCATAAGGCATTAAAATATCAGCGGCCATTTGATTGGCGGCGACCTCGTCTTGATTCGATAGCGAGCCCCGATACATAATATGGTCAATGATGCCATCGCCAATTTTATCTTTGTGTAAAACAAAATGGGCTATCTCATGGGCAATCGTAAATCGTTGTCTAACCTCAGGGTGAGATTTGTTAACAACAATTATATATTTATTTTCACCATCTTTTTTTATTAAACCGGAAATAAGCTCTTCATCACCTTGAAATGACTCGTAACTAATACCCACCCCCAAAGCTTGCGCCATCTCTTCAACGGGCACAGGGAGGCTGGTTGGCCTGTCTCTAATTTCTTTTACGACAAGCCATCGTTCATAAACGGTGGAGGAATTTTCTATCGACATTTTTTACCCTATCATGGTTTATTTGGTTTGTCCATATTGGTCTTCTCAGCTAACGCCCCTAGATTCTCACGCTCACGCTGAAGATTGTGAAGCCTGCGTTGAAGTTCTTGCCGCCGCTCCAAAAGATTCTCAAGTTTCTTTTTTTGGCTATCTTCTGTTTCCTTTTCTTTTTTAAAAGCGGTGAATAAATTTTCTGCGGTTTTTTCTGCCGATTCTTGCGCCGCCTCTTTTATATTTTGAAACCCAACAAAGCCTAGTGCGGTTAATATAATAGTAAATAAAACCAAAAACAAGCCAAAGAGGCTGATTTGGTTAGACATTGTAGAAGCGTCTATAATTTTAGAACTCTGGTCATAAATATAATAATTTTGTTTTGGTATTGCGTAACCAATTATTCCTATTAAAATTACTATAAATAAAATTGCCGAAATTATTCCAAAAAAATAAATTAAGGTTTTGCGAATTGTTTTCTCGATTGTTTTGCTCATGGCGAGAATCTTGCAAAATTCTCGCCAAATTGTCAAACTATTTAAACATCATTTTATCCCTTGCGATTTTTATTTTTTTACCATAAAATGGCAACCAACCATTTTATTAAACCAATATTTATTTTTTTAGGAGAGAAACCCATGGCAATGCCGAGTAAAGCCGATTGGCAAAAACAAGCCAAATCGTTAAAATTGGAGACTAAGGCCTTCATCAATGGCCGATTTGTTGATTCATTAAGCGGTAAAAAATTCAAAACCATCAACCCCGCCACCGAGGAAGTGATTGTCGAGGTCGCCGAATGCGATAAAGAGGACATCGATGTCGCGGTTAAGGCGGCGCGCAAATCGTTTGAAAGTGGTGTTTGGTCAAAAATGTTGCCCAGCGACCGCAAAACCATTTTGTTAAAATGGGCTGATTTGATTGAAAAACACCATGCCGAATTCGCCCTTATCGAAACCCTCAACATGGGTAAGGCCATCAGTTACGCCTACAACGACGACATTCCCTTTTCCATCGGCACCATCCGTTGGTATGCTGAGGCGGTTGATAAAATCTACGACGAAATAACCCCCACCCCCGCGCCCAACGCCATCGCCATGATTCGGCGCGAGGCCGTCGGCGTGGTCGGTGCCGTCGTGCCGTGGAATTTCCCCCTGCAAATGGCGGTGTGGAAATTAGCCCCGGCCCTGGCCGCCGGTAATTCGGTGGTGTTGAAACCGGCCGAACAATCGCCCCTGTCGGTTTTATTGGCCGCCAAATTGGCGTCTGAAGCCGGCCTGCCCGATGGCGTGCTGAACGTCGTGACCGGTTTTGGTCATACCTGTGGCAAGGCTATCGGCCTGCATATGGATATTAACGTCGCGGCCTTTACTGGCTCGACCGAGGTTGGCAAGTATTTCCTTGAATATGCCGGCCAATCAAACATGAAGGCCGTGTGGTTGGAATGCGGTGGCAAAAGCCCGAACCTGATTTTCGCCGATGCCGATTTGGAGGCCGCGGCCGATAACGCGGCGCGTGGTATTTGGTATAACCAGGGCGAGGTCTGCTCGGCCAATTCGCGGTTATTTGTCGAAAACAAAGTGAAAGACAAATTTGTCGCCATGTTGAGCGAGCGCGGCAAGAAAAATTACATGCCGAAGGACCCGCTGGACCCAACATCGATGATGGGGGCCATATTGGACGACAACCAACATAAACGTATTTTAAGCTACATCGACAGCGGCAAACAATCGGCCAAGCTGGTGATGGGCGGCAATGCGGTAAAAATCGACGGCAAGGGTTTCTTCATCGAACCCACCATTTTCGACAATGTCAAAAACGACATGAAAATCGCCCAAGAAGAAATTTTTGGCCCGGTGTTGTCGGTGATTGGCTTCGATAACGACGAGCAAGCCGTCGCCCTGGCCAATGATTCTATCTATGGCTTGGCCGGCAGTGTTTGGACCAACAACCTGTCGCGCGCCCATCGTTTGGCCGATGCGTTGCAGGTTGGCACCGTGTCGGTGAACAACGTCGACGCCGGTGGTTTCACCATGCCGTTCGGCGGGTTTAAGCAATCGGGGTTTGGCCGCGATTTGTCATTGCATAGTTTTGACAAATACACCGCGTTGAAAACCGTTTGGATTAGCTATTAAAGACGAAGCCACCGCCACGGGGGTTTGTTTGCCATGCTGGGCATTGCGGGGCGGTGGCGAATCACGCTATATATTGGCAATTAAGGAGCCCCGTTGAGGAATCTAAATGACCGATAATAGCCGCGATGATAGCCAATTTGATATTGCCACCCGTCTGATTATTGACGGCCGCGACAGCATGCGTTACGACGGCGCGGTCAACCCGCCGCCGCACCGCGCCAGCACCATTTTACACCCCACCCTGAACCACCTGCTGGGGGCCGAGCCACAACAATTTACCTATGGCCGGCATGGCACGGTGCCCGCCAATTATTTACGCCAGGTTTTAACCGAATTGGAACATGGCCATGATACGATTCTTGCACCATGTGGGCTGTCGGCCATCACCACGCTGTTTTTATCATTATTGCCATTGAAAAAAAACCCGACCATTCTGGTTACCGACAATACCTACGAACCGGTTAAAAATTTTGTGCGCGATATCTTAACGCCAATGGGCGTCACGGTGATTTATTTCGACCCGATGGATTTGCCGGCTTTGGAACAAAAAATTAATGCCTATGAAAAAAACCTGGTGTTGGTCTGGCTGGAAAGCCCCGGGTCGCAAACGTTCGAGGTTTGCGATACCCCCGCGATTGTCAAATTGGCGCGTGCCAAAAATATATTGGTCGGGCTTGATAACACCTGGGCGGTTGGCATGTTTATGAACCCACTGCCATTGGGGGTAAATTTTGTCATGCATTCCCTGACCAAATATATTTGCGGCCATGCCGATGCGCTGATGGGGTCGGTAACCGCCGACACCGCCGAGCATTTTGCCCTGTTGGAGCGCGGGCGGCGCGCGCTGGGCGTTTCGGTATCAGCCGACGATTGTTATATCATGTTGCGCGGCCTGCGCACCCTGCCAGTGCGTTTAAAACATCATGAGGCATCGACTTCATGGTTGTTAGAAAAATTGCAGGGGCAAAAACATGTCCAGGCCGTCCTGCACCCCAGTGTTGCCACCGCCACCGGCCATGAATTTTGGCAACGGGATTTCACCGGCTCGGCCGGCGTTTTTGCCATTATCATCGACCCCTTGGTGAAAAACAAATTGGCCGATTTTTTAGACAACATGAAATTATTCAAAATGGGTTTTTCCTGGGGCGGGTTTGAAAGCCTTATCCTGCCGCAACACCCAAATCGCCATGTCACGCCCTGGACGCGCTCCGCCGCGCCCTGGAAAACACCCGAGAAAACGCCGGGGAAAACGCCCGCGCAAACCACCGGCAACGATGAAGCGGTCGATAATGACAAGCCCTTGCTCCTGCGTATTCAAATTGGGTTGGAGGCCAAGGAAGATTTATGGGCCGATTTGCAAGCCGCCTTCACCCGCGGTTACGGCCAATAGATAAAACTAATTATTGTGGCAACATATGGGGTTTTTTAACGCCCTGCCGCGACCAAAGACGTTAGGCAAGCGTCATGGATTTTTCGCTTTATTTCTGTTATAAAACAACATGGCCTCCGAACCTATTCGTAAAACCCTTCCCGCCGCTGAAAAAGCCCGCCACCCGGAGAAAATTCACCGCCCCGACCAATTGAGTGTCGCTCGACCCGATTGGTTGCGCGTTCGCGTTGCCGCCAGCCCCAGCCCGGCCTGGCAAGAAACCCAACAAATCGTTAAGGATTATAACCTGCATACGGTTTGTGCCGAGGCCGCCTGCCCCAACATTCATGAATGTTGGCAAAAAAAACACGCGACCTTTATGATTATGGGTGATACCTGCACCCGCGCCTGCAGTTTTTGTTATGTCAAAACCGGTCGGCCAAATATCCTTAACCCGCAAGAACCCGATAATATCGCTAAGGCGGTTGCCCTGATGAAATTGGCGCATGTCGTTGTAACCTCGGTCGACCGCGATGATTTGCCCGACGGCGGTGCCGAACATTTCACGCGGGTGGTCGCCGCCATTCGCCGTGACAACCCCGCAACCACGGTCGAAATACTAACCCCCGATTTTAAACAAAAACGCGGCGCGGCCGATATTATCGCCCGTGTGCCACCCGATGTTTTTAACCATAACCTGGAAACCGTGCCGCGACTTTACCCTGAATGTCGCCCGGGGGCGCGTTATTACACCTCGCTCGCCCTGCTGGAAAAAATGAAGGAGCTGGTGCCAAGTATTTTTACCAAAACCGGCCTGATGGTCGGCCTGGGGGAGGAACGGGGCGAGGTGTTGCAAGTAATGGACGATGCCCGTTCGGCCGGGGTTGATTTTTTAACCCTGGGCCAATACCTGCAACCCACCAAAAAACACGCCGCGGTAAAAAAATTCTGGACGGCCGAGGAATTTGACGAATTGGCGCAGGTCGCCTCGGCCAAGGGTTTTTTGATGGTATCGGCCAGTCCCCTGACCCGTTCATCATACCACGCTGGCGATGATTTCAAAAAATTGCAAGCCGCGCGAAATGCTACTATAACAACATCGGGGACTGGTGATAAAATTTAGATAACGAAAACAAAACCTTATATTCATTTACCATGTTCAAACGCCCGCCAAAACCCTCGCATCAATTTTCTGGCCATGGTAACGGCGCGGGTAACGCCACGCCCCCTGGCGGCGCGGACAATAAAAAAAAACCAACTGCCTGGCGGCGGGTTTGGCATTATCTATTGGCCAGCTTGCCCTATTGCTTGCCCTTGGGGATTTATTTTTTTGATTATTGGCTAAAAAAATATTTTGCCGCGCCAACCCTAAACGACATCGCCAATTATTTTCTTACCACCGGCATCGCCAATGGTTTGCATGTTGCGCCGGCGGTTTATGGTTGGTTCGTTCTATGGGTGTTGGTCATACCATTCGCCATCGCCGTGGCAATTGCGCTGTGCGTGGCTGCCCTGCGGGCAATATTGATAGCCAGTGGTCGCATTGCCTTTGACATGATGCTCCCCAGCTTCCTCACCAATCAGCAGGCCTTTGTCCATTTGGTGTTAAAAAAAGTCTTGCCGAAAAAAATTATCGACCCGACCGAACCGCTGGTCAATAGTATTTTGGCACGGATAATCGATAAGTTTATTTTTTTCGTCAAATGGCTGGTGGTCATTATTTTTATCGCCATCAACGGGGTCGGGCTGGTGCGCGATGTCAAATGGAATGACTTTTGGCAAAGCCCAGAAAAAGACCAATTGGTCGAACGTGTCAAAACCGGTGCAACCACCGGCGGCGCAAACCTGTTGCATCGTTTATTGCCATTTTTACCGGCCAGGGAGCCAATAACGCCAACCGCCCCCACCATGCCGGATGATAACCCCAGCCTGCCCGATAATAACGCCGCACCAACCACACCCGCACCAACGCCGCCGGTCACCACGCCGCAACCCGCGCCAACGCCTGCGCCTACGCCTGCGCCAACCACGACCACACCAAAACCCGCCCCGCAACCCACAACCACGACCACACCAAAACCCGCCCCGCAACCCACAACCACGCCCGCGCCAAAACCCGCCCCCACGACCAACCGGCCTTAAGGCTGTATCGGGGATGCCGCCTTGACAGGCGGTGGCTTTAAGGCTATGGGTTGATTCCTTGGGGCTAAAAATTATAAATTTTATAGCATATATTTAAGCCATCACTTAAAGCCATCTTCCCTTGCGCTGAACCAAATGAAAAAAAGGAAAAAAAACAACCGCCAAGCCGCGCCGTTTTTTGCTCGTAATACCGATGGCATGGCATGGTTACCTGTGGCCTATGGTTCGCTAGCTTATTTTTTACCATTTGTCTTCTACGGCTTTAAGCTGTGGATGGACGAAAATTTTGGCGGTGCCGGCACCGTGGAAATGATCGCGGTGTTCCTGATGTTCGGGCCCAGCGCGCTGGCGGGTGGACCAAGCGAATTTATCATCAATGGTGTTATATTAATGGTGTTATGGCCGTTGGCTATCAGCTTGCTTGCCAGCGGGTTGGACCAATGGTTGTTGTGGCTGTTTAAAAAAGCCGCCAGCAATGCCAGCGAAATAAAAAAAATATACCAACGTTATAAAATTATCAAATCGGTGGTGGTGGTTGGTTGGTTTGTCTTGGTGGGTAGTATTTTATGGCACGCCCTTAATGGCAACGAATTTGTAAAAATGCACAACAAATCAAGTGCCGACCAGCCGGATTATTTTCAACAACATTATGTTGACCCAAAAAACATTGCCATCACCCCGCCCGCCCGCAAAAAAAACCTGGTGCTGGTCTATGTCGAAAGCCTGGAGGATAATTTTAAGGACCCGGCTTTTTTCGGGCGCAATTTAATGGCCAGCATGAAGCCGATGGAGCAAAAAGGCTTCCTGTTCAACCTGCACACCGCCGGCACCGCGGTTGAAACCCTGCCTGGCCATGTCGCCAGCCAATGTGGCCTGCCCTTAAAATCTACCTTTTTTACCAACATCGATAATGCCCGTGGCGAACCCGCGGTATTGCAAAACGCAATTTGCCTGAGCGATATTTTGGCAAAACATGGTTATTACAATGTTTTTATGCAGGCGGCGACCCGCTACACTGGTGGCATCGGTTATTTTTATGGTAACCACCATTTTAATGAAGCCAAATCGTTGGAATATTGGCAGACCCATGGCTATGGAATTGGCGAATCGGATAAAAAAGGCCCCTGGGGATTGTTTGATAAGGTAATTTTTGACGAGGGTTATAAAAAATTACAGGCCCTGCAGGCGCAACGCCAGAACACCGACCAACCATTTTTCTTGATTATCGCCACCATCGACATCCACGCGCCGGTGGCATCGCCCTGCACCCGGGGTCAACAACCACAACAATTTGACCAGGTGGTTGAATGCACCAGCCTGGCCATTGCGCAATTTGTTGCCGACGCCGATAAAAATGGCTTGCTGAAAAACACCGAACTCTACATGATGGGCGACCATCGTATCGTTTCGGTCAGCGGCGTCGACATGGAAAAATGGAATAAAGCCTACCCAAAGCGAGAGCCCTATAGTTTTTTATACGGCAAGGACATTACCCCCAAACGCCGTGATATTACCCATTACGACGTATTGCCAACCTTGCTCGAGCTATTGGGGTTCAGTGTCGCCGGCCATCGCCTCGGGTTTGGTTATTCGGCACTTGCCGAATTCCCCAATTACCCCAGCCTTGACCAGTGGCATAGCATCATGGCGCAGGCCGCCGAACCGTCGACAAAATACCTATCGCTCTGGGGCTTATCCGATGCATCATTCAAACAATATATGGGCAATGTGCAAGAACCATATCCCGAACAATAATATGTAACAAGGCAATGACGCACCAAACAACACAACGCAAGCAGTTACAACAAGATTACAACAAAGTATAAAAACAACAAAGAAACCTATTGCGCCAACCAGCGAATTGTTTTATTTACATTAGGTAAAAGAATAATGGGTCATAGAATAATAAAAAAATCATAAGCCATGGCCTAGCCTGGCGCAGAATGCCAACAGCCCCGCCAATAAAAATAATAACACCGCCATGAACCCTATCACCTGCATCCCTTTGTTGAAAAACGGTCGGTCTACCCGCGCCACCCTGGCGCGGCTGTGCCTGGCGGCCGCCATTATTCTTGCGCCCACTTTTTCGGCGCGGGCGCAAAACGCCAATGATAGCCTGGCTATCCCCGACAACATGCGCGTGCCAAAAACCATGACCAGCAGTTTTGCCCTGCCAGCCGATAGTAACAAATTGGGGTTGTTTTTAAAGGGCGGTTTTGCCGCCATCATCCCCTTTGACGAAACCGGTTTCGCCGCCACCGGCGACCGCGTTACCAATACGTTCAAGACGGCCTTTGCCCCGACCATGGCGCTGGGGTATGATTTCAATAAAGACTATTCGGCCGAGGCCAATTTCCTTTTTTACAAAACCCCGAGCTCGGTTTATTTCAGCACCAGCGCGCCGCTTAACCAGACCTCTACCACCATCAGCAATTACATTTTAACCATCGACCAATCGTTCCATGGCGTATCGATTTGGCAATTTTCATTCCCGTTGCGCCTTGGGGTTGGCGCGTTGTTTTGGAATAACCCAAGCGCGCCGGCGGCCAGTGGCACGTTTTTTCTGTTAAAGCTTGGCACTGGTTTAAAATTTAACATCGTGCAAAATCTTTCGATTTTCAGCACGATGGATGTCGAAACCCGTTTCGATTATTATTTTGCCTTTGGCGACCGCCGCAACACCAACGTGGCCCAGGGGTCGCAATTGCTGTTGAGCAAGGACATCGCCTCGGGCGGTATCGGCAGTGTGATGGTCGATTTCAAATTGGGTTTTTAACCACGCGATTGCAAAAATCTTTTTTACAATAAACTTGCACCCAATGTTACTATTGGTTTATCATTAAAACACAAAATAACCGAGAATAATAATCATGGCCAACAACCTCATTCCCGAACATTTTGCCGACACCACGGTCAATATATCCTTAACCGGTGGGTTGGTGCGCATCGACTTTGGTTCTATCCGACCCGACCCCGACAACCCACAAAACACGCCGGAGTTATCCACCTGCCATCGGGTTATCATGCCGCTCAATGGCTTCATCAAAATGTTTGGCGATTTAAACGGCATGGTGCAAAAATTAGAACAAAGCGGCGTGCTCGGCCGCACCAACCAGGCCGGCGGGCAACCAGCCGGACAAGGCATGGGACAAGGCATGGGGCAAGCAATGGGGCCGGCAACCGCGCACAGCAACCTCGCCAACGAATTCAGGCTTGATACCCGCGGCATGCCCGCCGCCGAACCAAAAAAATAGCAAGCCGACGCGCTCATTATGGAAAAATCCCACCTCGCGTTTTTGCATACCTTAACCGCCACCACCGCCCGCGCCGTTTTGCCATTATGGGGGTGCGGTGATAAAGAAAAATCTGACGGGGTATGTGTTAATGGCTTGCGCCGGGGATTAAGCGACGCGCCGTTTCAAGCGCGCGTCGTGATTGGCGAGGGGGAAAAAGACAATGCCCCGGCCCTTTATCGCGGCGAAATTGTCGGCAACAAGCAAGCCCCATTGCTTTACGACATGGCGGTTGACCCATTGGAATGCACCAGTTTTTTTGCCAACGGGCTGGGGAATAGTTTGGTGGTGGTGGCCTTAACGCCGCACAACAGCATGATGGATTGTGGCCAAAGTTATTACATGGATAAAATCGCCCTGCCGCCGCGCGCCAAAAACAATATCGATAAAAAAATGTTGCAGGGTGATATCGATTACGACAAATTCTTGCCCCATTTGGCCCATGTCTTGGGCAAAAAGCCGGCCGATTTGGTGATATACATGCTCGACAAAGACCGCCATAAAAAAATTAAGCAAGCCGTGATAAAGCACGACGCCCGGATGATAGCCATTCCCGCCGGCGACATTGCCGGCGCGGTGCTGGCCATGACCGGCACGCCAACCACCGCAACCCAAGGCAACCACGGCAGTGTAATGGTCGATGCCTTGCTCGGCATTGGTGGCTCGCCCGAGGGGGTTGTCAGCGCGGCGATGGCAAAAATCTTGGGGGCCGAATTTCTTGGCCGCTTCGCCCCGCAATCGGATAAAGAACGCGACCTGTTAAAAAAAGAAAATTATAATTTTGCACAATGGTATAATGCCGATGATTTCATCACCAGTGGCGACGTAAACAACATGGCGGTTGTGCTGACCGGCATTACCGAGGGAATGGTCGTGCCCGGCCTGACGGCAAAAAAAGCCAGCAGTTTGATTATCACCAACGGCGCGGCGACCATCACCGATTATATTTTTTAAATGAAAAAAATCTTGACCGCAACATCAAACTTAATTATGAAATAAAGAGAGAGAATATAATGACCGCCATTTCATTACGCCAATTGCTTGACCATGCCGCCGAACATGGCTACGGCGTGCCGGCATTTAACATCAACAACATGGAACAATTATTGGCGATTATGCAGGCCGCCGACAAAACCAACGCACCGGTGATATTGCAGGCCAGCCGTGGCGCGCGCAGTTACGCCGGCGACATGATGATAAAAAAAATGATGGAGGCCGCCGAATTCATGTATCCCCATATTCCGATTTGCGTCCACCAAGACCATGGCAACAGCCCAAAAACATGCCTGTCGGCGATGCAATATGGTTTCACATCGGTGATGATGGATGGCAGTTTGATGGAAGATGCCAAAACCCCGAGCGATTACGATTACAATGTCGCGGTTACCGAACGCGTGGCCAGCCTGGCCCATGATATCGGGGTGTCGGTGGAGGGGGAATTGGGTTGCCTTGGGTCGCTGGAAACCGGCAAGGGCGATAAGGAAGATGGCCATGGGTTCGAGGGCACATTGTCGCACGACATGTTATTGACCGACCCAACCCAGGCGATGGATTTTGTCAAAAAAACCAAGGTCGATGCCTTGGCGGTGGCGATTGGCACGTCGCATGGCGCATATAAATTTACCAAAAAACCCGACGGCAAGGTGCTGGCGATGGAGGTCATAAAAGAAATCAATAAAAAATTACCGACCACCCATTTGGTGATGCATGGTTCGTCGTCGGTGCCGCAGGAATTGCAAGACATCATCAATAAATACGGCGGGGTGATGCCGCAAACCTATGGCGTGCCGGTCGAGGAAATTAAGGTTGGCATAAAACACGGCGTACGCAAAATAAATATCGACACCGATTGCCGCATGGCGATTATCGGCCAATATCGCAAAATCGCGATGGAGAAAAAAGACGAAATCGACCCGCGCAATTTTAACAAGCCGGCTATCGAGGCAATGAAAAATTTATGTATCAGCCGATTCGAAGATTTTGGCACCGCCGGCAAGGCCGATAAAATCAAGGTCATCCCCTTGAGCGAAATGGCCAAACGTTACGCCGCCGGGCAACTCGACCCAAAAATGGGGTAGCTGTTTTATCGCCGGCGCGGGCAATGACGCGGAAGATAAATGCCCCTAACCGCCGCGCTTTTTTCACCAATTGTAACCGCTAATGGTAAGGGCAGATGGTAAAAGCCAATTGCAACGGCGATTTGCCGGTGGCAATTGTTGTCGATGACTCCTTAAAGGACATTCGCAACCCACGCCCCTTTGCCTGCCATTGACTCCTGCGCCATATGGTAGTATAATAATACCATATTTATCGTCAAGCAAAGACGAATTGTTCTTACCATGATTAAAATTTCAAAAATGACCGACTATGCGATTGTGCTATTGGCCGAATTGGCACGTGGTCGCCCGCTAAAAGATTTGCGCGATAATGCAAATGATAATTTGCCCATCGCGGATAACGGCACGCGGCAATTTATGTCGGCCGGCGATTTGGCGGCCCTGACCCTTATCCCCTTGCCGACCGTGCAATTGTTGTTAAAAAAATTAACCGCCGGCGAATTGTTGCTGGCCGAGCGCGGCCGCGATGGTGGTTACGCCCTGGCCAAAAACCTGGCGGCGATATCGGTGTTTGATGTGCTGTTGCTGATGGAGGGCGCGCCCGCCCTGACGACCTGCGTCGCCAATGTTGAGGCGCAAGATGCCTGCGACAAAATTGACCATTGCCATTTGACTGGTCGCTGGCAAAAAATTAATCACGTCATCCACAGCGCGTTGCAAGAAATCAGCTTGCAAGATATTTTGTCGGACGACAAAACCTTTAACCAAAATTTTCAACATTACATCAGCACATGACCGACCAACAAAATATTACTAACCATAACCCCATCGATGGCGCCACCGCGCCCGATGCGGTGGCACAACGTCTTGATAAAGATTACGAATTTGGTTTCGTGTCGCAGGTTAATAGCGACGTGATGAAGGTCGGCCTGTCGGAGGAGGTGGTGCGTGCTATTTCAAAAATTAAGGACGAGCCGGATTGGTTGTTGGATTTTCGCCTCAAGGCCTATCGCCATTGGCAAACCATGCGAGACCCCAACTGGGCCAGCTTTCCCATTCCCGCCATCGATTACCAAAAAATATCCTACTTCGCGCAACCCAAAAAATCGGTCGAAAGTTTAGACGACATCGACCCCGAGGTGCTAAAAACATTTGAAAAACTCGGTATCCCGTTGAAGGAGCAAGAGGCCTTGCTGAATGTCAAGGGTGCGCCGCGCGTCGCGGTTGATGCAATTTTTGACAGCGTGTCGGTGGCAACCACCTTCCGCGAGGAATTGGCCCGCGCCGGCGTTATTTTTTGTTCCTTTTCCGAGGCGGTTCGCCACCACCCCGAGCTGGTAAAAAAATACCTCGGCTCGGTCGTGCCCTACACCGACAACAAACATGCCTGCCTGAACAGCGCGGTATTTTCAGACGGGTCGTTCGTTTATATACCGCGCGGCGTGAAATGCCCGATGGAGCTATCGACCTATTTTCGCATCAACGCCGAAAACACCGGCCAATTTGAACGCACCCTCATTATCGCCGATGCCGGTGCCGAGGTAAGTTATTTGGAGGGTTGCACCGCGCCGATGCGCGACGAAAACCAACTCCATGCCGCGGTGGTCGAATTAATCGCGCTCGACGACGCCAAAATAAAATACTCGACCGTGCAAAATTGGTATCCGGGCGATAAACAGGGCGTGGGGGGAATTTATAATTTTGTTACCAAACGCGGTGCCTGCCGTGGCGTGCGTAGCCATATTTCTTGGACGCAGGTTGAAACCGGCAGTGCCATCACCTGGAAATACCCCAGCTGTATTTTGCAGGGCGATTATTCATCGGGCGAATTTTATTCGGTGGCGATTAGCAACCATTATCAAAAGGCCGATACCGGCACGAAGATGATTCACCTCGGCAAGAACACCACGTCGCGTATTATTTCAAAGGGGATTGTCGCCGGCCACGGCCACCAGGCCTATCGCGGGTTATTGAAAATTGCCGCCAAGGCGACCGGCGCGCAAAATTTCACGCAATGCGATTCGTTGATTATCGGCGACCGCGCAATCGCCGAGACCATTCCCTATATCGAAAACAACCAGTCGCTGGCCAAGTTGGAGCATGAGGCCACCACCACCAGCCTATCCGACGAGCAAATTTTTTATTGCCAACAACGCGGCATCGATAAGGAACAGGCCATCGGCCTTATCGTTAATGGTTTTTGCAAAGAGGTATTGCAAAACCTGCCGATGGAATTTGCGGTTGAGGCGCAAAAATTGGTGGCGATTAGTTTGGAAGGGGCGGTGGGGTAACACTGGTTTATCCCAGGGTAACCGCGACAAAAAACATGAATTTACTTGAAATCAAAAACCTAAAAGTCAAAAGGGAGGATGGCAAGGACGCCATCTTGCAGGGTATCGACCTGACGATTCCCGCCGGCCAGGTGCATGCCATCATGGGCCCCAATGGTTCGGGCAAAAGCACGTTGGCGCAAATCCTAGCCGGCAAATCGGGCTATGAATTATTAAGCGGCGAGGTATTGTATAAAGGCCAGGATTTGCTGGCGATGGCGGTCGAGGAACGCGCCCGCGCCGGCGTGTTTTTGGCCTTTCAATACCCTATCGAAATTCCCGGCCTGTCGTCATCGATTTTTTTACGCCACGCGGTCAATGGCGTGCGCCAAGCGCGCGGCGAAAAACCATTGTCGCCGATGGATTTTGTTAAGCACCTGCGCCCGCTGGCCGAAAAATTACAAATAACCGACGCCATGTTGATGCGGGCGGTGAATGATAGTTTTTCGGGTGGCGAGAAAAAAAGATTCGAGGCCTTGCAGATGCTCTTGCTCGACCCGACGATGATGATTTTGGACGAAACCGATTCCGGCCTCGATATCGACGCCATGAAAACCGTGGCGTCAGCGGTCAATAGCTTGCGCGACGCCAATCGGTCGTTTTTAGTTATCACGCATTATCAGCGATTGTTGGATTATATCGAACCCGATGTGGTGTGGGTGCTGGCCAAGGGGCGCATGGTAAAAAAAGGCGATAAAAATTTAGCCAAAGAATTGGAAGAAAGCGGTTATGGGCAATACCTCTAGCATGACACACAACAACCCAATCATCGCGGGTAGAATGACACCGCCCGACATGAGCGATGACAGCATCAGTTTTTACAAAACCCTGAAGGCCGGACAGGGGTTATTGCCCGCCATCAAATCCCTGGCGGCGGCAACCGCCAGCCACGCGACCACGGATTTCAAAAAAATAACCATCACCGACGGCGACAACCATATCAAGCTGGATGATGATTATAATATTATCGTGCCGGACAATACCCAAGCCGATATATTTATCACGCCGTTGGATATATCATCGATTAGCCCATTGCGCCTGATGTTGTCTTTGGGTAAAAAATCGGTGGCCAATGTTTTTTGGCAAGACGACGCGGGCGATGTTGCGCCGCTTATCGGCGTTATCGATTTTACCTGTTGCCTGGCGGCGGATAGCCAGCTGAATCATTTTTCATTTTTTAACCTGCACAACACCCTGCGTTGCCAACAAACCATCCGCCTGCAGGGCGATGGCGCGAGTGTTAATATCTTTGTTGGGGGTAAGGCCGACGAAGCCACACCGCACGTAAAATTAGCCTTGCCCGCAAAAACCACCAGCCAACCACCGCAACCATTTGCCGACAGCACGATTCATATTATTCATGAATCGGGCAACAGCCTGTCGCGCGTTGCGATTCGTGGCGTCGTCGACGACAGCGAGGTCATGATTGGCCAGGTGCGCACCGACATTGCCCAAGACGCCACCGGCGCCGACACGACCCAGGATATCAAGGCGATGATATTATCGCCCGAGGCAAAATTTTTTGGCAAACCAGAATTAAATATCAAACATGATAAGGTCAAGGCAAAACACGGGCTGTCGGTCGGGGCGATGGATGAGAACCAGATTTATTACCTGCGGGCGCGCGGCATCGACGATGCCACGGCGCGGCGGTTGTTGCTCAGCAGTTTTTTTATCAACGGCTTGAATCTTTTTTCGGGGGATTTATTGAAAAAAGCGGTCAAGTGGTTGCAACCGCTTATCAATCAACCGGTGTAACGTCCGCCATAACCATGCAAGCCATCATCGATAACATCCGCCAACAATTCCCGATATTGCAAGAAAAAATTCGTGGCAAGCGATTATGTTACCTCGACAGCGCGGCCTCGGCGCAAAAACCCTTGGCGGTTATGCAAAGCCAATCTTACCTGATGGAACATTGTTACAGCAATGTGCATCGCGGGGCTTATCTTTTTGCCGAAGCCATAACAAGCGAATATGAAAAGGCACGCGGCCTGGTCGCCGGTTTTATCGGCGCGACCGCCGATGAAATTATTTTCACCGGCGGTGCGACCTTTGGTTTTAACCTGCTCGCCCATTCTTTTGGTCGCCATTTTTTAAAACGC
This sequence comes from Hydrotalea sp., assembly GCA_030054115.1. NCBI lineage: Bacteria > Pseudomonadati > Bacteroidota > Chitinophagia > Chitinophagales > Chitinophagaceae > Hydrotalea > Hydrotalea sp. The sequence goes on along the minus strand of JASGCL010000002.1, from coordinate 58,102 downwards.
GGCGATAAAATTTTGTTGTCGGTGATGGAACACCACGCCAATATGGTGCCGTGGCAAATGTTGCGCGATGAAATCGGGGTCGAGCTGATTTATGCAAAAATCGACGATGATGGCAATTTGGATATGGAGGATTTCTATCGCCATTTGCCATCGGTCAAGTTGGTGAGTATCACGCAATGTTCGAACGTAATTGCCACCATCAACCCGGTGAAGGAAATTTGTGCGGCGGCCCGCGCCTTGAATATCCCGACCATCGTCGATGGCGCGCAAAGTATTTGCCACCAAAAAATCGACGTGCAGGATATCGGTTGTGATTTTTTTATTTTCAGCGGCCATAAATTATACGCGCCGACCGGCATCGGTGTGCTTTATGGTCGCGCCGCATGGTTGGAAAAATTACCGCCATTTTTGGGCGGCGGCGATATGATAGAATCGGTGGCGTTTGACAAAACAACCTTTGCCAAACCGCCAACCCGTTTCGAGGCCGGCACCCCACCAATTTTGGAGGCTATCGGCCTCGGCGCCGCCATCGAATGGTTAAACACCCTGCCGTTGCCTGAGCTTTACCACCATGAAAAAAAATTGCTGACCATGACGCGCGACCGCTTGGCAAAATACAAAATGGTCGATGTGCTGGCGACGCCGAAGGAATCCGGCCCCCTGGTGGCATTTTTTATCAAGGGTGCCCACCCGCATGATGTCGCCACCTTGCTTGACCAATCGGGCGTGGCGATTCGCGCCGGCCACCATTGCGCCATGCCGCTCCATAGCTTGCTTGCGGCGAAAAAAAATACTGCGGTTGCGGCGTCGGCGCGGGTTAGTTTCGGGCTTTACAGCGGTGAGGACGATGTCGAACAATTTTTTGCTAGTTTTGATAAGGCCATCAAGGTGCTAAAATTATAATTTCTTATTATGGTAACCATCGCTATCTTATAAAACATCATGAATAATAAAACCCTCGACCCATTACGCACCGCGCCGCAAGATGAGGCGCAAGACGGCGCACCGGACAAATCGCATGGCGCGCCGCAAGCCAAGCCCAACCCCGAGCCCACCAGCGGCAATATCAATGATTTAAAACGCGATGTGTTGGATATTATGCCGAGCAACGCCGACATTGCCGAGGGGCGCGAGGTGGTGGTCGGCGAAGCGTTGGATTCGGCCGAACCAATTGCAACGCGCGAGGCGATGGAAAACGCCCTGCGCCAAGTTTTTGACCCCGAAATTCCGGTTAATATATTTGACCTCGGGCTTATCTACGAACTCAACCAATCGCCAAACGGCGATGTTGATGTGGTGATGACCCTGACCGCGCCGGCATGTCCGGTGGCGGGCGAAATGCCGGGGCAAGTGGCCGAGGCCTTGGCGGTTATCGGCGGTGTGGGCCGGGTGCGCGTGAAATTAACCTGGGAACCCGCCTGGAACATGAGCATGATGTCGCCCGACGCAAAATTGGCCTTAGGATTTGGTTAGGGGTTTGGCTAGGTTTTGGCTAGGTTTTGGCTAGAAAAACTTATCGCAAAAAATCGGTAAAATTTTTGCAAACCCACCCGCTTTTCGCTATAAGGCGGAATAACAAAAACAACCCAGCAAAAAAATGGCAAGTAACGCGACAACAACCCCAGCAAAAAATACACCGCTGTTGTTGGTGATATTGGATGGTTTCGGCCTGCGCGACGACGCGCCCGAAAAACAACCGGACAATGCGGTGGCCATGGCCAAGATGCCGTGTTGGCGACAATTATTGCAAACCTATCCCATGGCGAAATTGGACGCGTCGGAAGAATTGGTCGGCCTGCCCCATGGCCAGATGGGCAATAGCGAGGTTGGGCATATGAATATCGGCGCGGGGCGCGTCGTGATGCAAGAATTACCACGGATTAGCCAAGGATTCGCCGATGGGTCGTTCCAACAGAATCCAGTGTGGCAGGAACTTATCGCCACCGCAAGGCAAAACAAATCGCGCGTGCATGTCATTGGTTTGTTGTCGCGCGGCGGGGTGCATGGTTACCAAGACCACATGGCCCAGGTCGCCAATTTGTTGGCGGCGGAACATATTTCGGGTTGGCTTCATTTTATTACCGACGGGCGCGACACCGCGCCACAATCGGCCAAGCGTTTTTGGCAAGATTTTCAGGCCTTAACACCAACCATCAATGACTTGGTAAAACCGGCCACCCTTATCGGTCGTTATTTCGCCATGGACCGCGATAAAAATTGGCAACGCACCGCCCGCGCCTTTGCCGCCATTGCCCACGCGGTGGCCGATAATCATGCCGATAATGTTATGGCGGCGGTTGACCATTCTTACCAACAAAATATCAACGACGAATTTATCGAACCGACGATTATCGATGGTTACGACGGGGTGAAGGCCGGCGACGTGGTGTTGTTTATGAATTTCCGCGCCGACCGCGCGCGGCAACTTTCCACTTCATTGGTTGAGGATGATTTTAATTTTTTCCCGCGCGACAATGGCGATAAAAAATTTATCAAACCCGACATGATGGCCGGCTTGGTCGAATATTCAAAAAACCTGTCGCAAAAAATGGCGGTGCTGTTCGCCAAAGAACAATTCCAAGAAACATTTGGCGCGGTGGTGGCGGCGCATGACCTGCGCCAATTGCGAATCGCCGAAACCGAAAAATACGCCCATGTTACTTTTTTCTTTAACGGCGGGCGAGAGGAACCATACCCCAAGGAAGACCGGATTTTAATCCCATCGCCGAAGGTCGCGACCTATGACCTGCAACCTGAGATGTCGGCCGAGGCCGTTACCATGGCCGTGTTGGATTCCATCGACCATAAAAAACACGATGTGATAATTTTAAATTACGCCAACGCCGACATGGTCGGCCATTCGGGGCTGATGGCACCCGCCGTCAAGGCGTTGGAAAAACTGGACGAATGTTTGGCGCGATTGAAAACCGCCATCGAAAAACAACAGGGCATCATGATTATCACCGCCGACCATGGCAATATCGAAACAATGTTTGACAAAACCACCAACCAACCCAACACCGCCCACACCCTGAACCTGGTGCCATTCATGTTGGTTGGTGACCAACAACAATGGGGCAATTACCAATTATCGCCGCGCGGCAAATTGGCCGATATTGCACCGACCATGTTGACCCTGCTCGGCATTGCCAAACCCGCCGCCATGACCGGCGTATCATTGTTGGTGAGAAAATAATTTCCAAACCTCAAAGATATTTAACAATCTCCGCCGCGGCACGGCCGGCCGGGTCGGTAATGGTTTGCAGGGTTCTTAGCCCCTTGTCATAATCTTTCCTCACCCCCGCGCGGCCAAGGTTAAATTGCCGTTGCGCCGTGGCGATGAGGTTGCCCATGGTTAAATCCTCTTGGATTAACTCCGGCACAATGTTTTTGCCCGCCAACAAATTGGGCAGGCAAATGGTCGCGACCTTTATCAACCGCCGCACAATAAACACCGTCAACCAACCGGTTTTGTAAATCGCCACCATCGGCGCACCGGCCAGGGCAACCTCCAACGTTGCCGTGCCCATGCAGACCAATGCCAAATCGGCCGATAAAAACCATCGCCATTTATCGCGATAATCGCTGACAATTTTTATATTGGGTTGTGGCTGGTGCGCGCCACTACCAACAAAATCTTGTTGCAGGGATTTTTTCACCATCGCCACCAGATGGGGTTGGGTGTAAAAAACATAGTCGGTGGTGGCGGGTAAAAACCGATTATCACTGATAAATTTTTTTAACAGCGGCAGGGTGTGTTTCACCTCTCGCCGCCGCGACCCGGCCAACAACAAAACGCGCGGCGGCGATTTTTTTGGTGAGGATTCTTCCTGTGCCTGCTTGGCGCGGGCGACCTCCGCCACCAGCGGGTGGCCCATGGTGAAGGTTTTTAACGTGGTGTCGGCAAAATACCGCGCCTCGAACGGATACAAACAAAACAGCTCATCAAAAATTTTTGCGTAGGCAAAACGTCGCTTGGCACGCCATGCCCACACGGTTGGCGCGACCAGATGAATTTTTTTGCATGGCCCGTCTTTTAATGCCTTGGCCACCCGTTTGCTAAAATCGGGAATGTCGATGGTGATAAGCATGTCGGGTGATTGCGCGCGCAAAAAACGGATGGTTTTGCACAACAAATAAATCAATTCCGGCAAATGGGGCAATAATTCGGCCAGCCCCATCTTGGCAATTTTTTCCATCGGGAACAGCGACGCCAACCCCGCCGCCGCCATTTTTTGCCCGCCAACCCCGATAAATTTTATTCGCGCCCCTGGGTATTTTTTTTGCACGGCGGCGCGCAACGCCACCATCACCGCGCCACCCAAATCATCGCCCGATGGCTCGCCGGCAATCATGGCAATGGTTATTTCTTTTTTTAACATTGGTGCAATTGTTTTTTTCATTACCCGCCGACAATAAAATTTATCGCGCACCATTGCAAGGTAAGAAAATCGCCAGAAAAAAACAGAAAAAAGAAGGGTTTCTGTTGCTGGGAAACCCTTCAAGACCCCACCTAACGAGTATGAGTCGCCAGGAATTTTGAGATGTGCTCTAAACCACTCTAGGCGGCAAGGGCAACACCCCTTTCATTGTCATTGGCATTTATAGCCTTTGAAGCTCTCTTAACCCGCTAATTGCTTAACGGGCGGCGAACTCAATACCGGACGCAAACCATAACCTTTATTACGCCTGTCTAGCCTATGTCACCCCCAAAATTTTTGCCGCCAACTTAAAAAATAACTTTTCAATTTTTTTTCAAGCGTCACAATTTTTTTTGCAAAATCTTGTGAATTGGTGGAGGTGCCGAGTACTGCCCTCGGGTCCAGATCGTCTATGCCGTTTGATTTGATAGCGTCATAGTCCTGCCAAAGCAGGACGATTCATGTTATAATCCATCGCAGAGCAAAAGTCAATAAAACCAAAAAAACCCGCCGAATGCCGCATGCGCCCCGCCATCCTTAACCCCCTGTTCCAACCGGTCGGCAATTTGCACGGCCTGGGCCCGACATTTGCCCCATTAATCGCCGGCCTGGCCGGGCCGCGGGTTATCGACCTGTTGACCAAATTATTCCCGCAAAAAATTATCGAACGAAAAATGGTCGAAAAATTATCCGACTTGAATAGTAACTTGGTCGGCCAGCCGGTGGTGGTGCGCGGCAAAATTACCCACCATGCCGCGCCCGAAACCAATTTTAAAAAAAATCGCCCCTACAAAATTTACCTGGCCGATGGGTTGCGCGCCGTCACCCTGACATTTTTTTTTCAACAGGGGGCATGGTTAAAAAAACAATACCCGCCCGGCGCGGAAATGGTGGTCAGCGGCCTGTTGGGTGAGTTCCAGGGCGAATGGCAAATCAGCCACCCCGACATCGCCCTGCCAATAAAACGGCTGGCCGAGGTCGCCATGGTGGAGACCATCTACCCCAAGAGCCAAAACCTGCCGCAAAAGGTCATCCAAAAATCAATGCGCGCCGCCCTGGCCCTGGTGCCGCCATTGCCCGAATGGTTGCCGGACGATGTTATTAAAAAACACAACCTGCCCAGTTGGCGGGATGCCTTACAAAAAATTCACCAGCCAAAATGCGACGATGACCTGCTCCCCCAGGCCCTGCCCCGTTTGCGGCTGGCGATGGATGAGATTTTGGCTTGGCAAATCGCCATCAAAAAATCGCGCGCCGCGCAACAACCCCTGACCAATCGGCGGTCGTGGTTGTTGCCGCAGGCCACATTGTTTGAAAAAATCGATTTGCCATTTACCCTCACAAGCGACCAACAAAATGTCATCAAGGATTTGGAAAGCGATTTTGCGTCGTTAAAAAAAATGACCCGATTGCTGATGGGCGATGTCGGTAGTGGTAAGACGATGATAGCCCTTTACGCCATGGTGCGGACGATTGAAAAATCGATGTTGGCGGGCGATAAAGAAATCGTCCAGGCCGCGCTCCTCGCCCCGACCGAAATTTTGGCCGAGCAACATCATCGCAATTTCGAGCGGTGGTTGAAGCCGCTCGGCATTAAATGCGTTTTGCTGACCGGTCGTTTCAGCAAAAAAGAAAAGGACGAGCGCAAGGCGATGATAAAAAATGGCGATTATCATATTGTCATCGGCACCCACGCCATTATCCAGGAAGATGTCGCCTTCGCCAATTTGCGCCTGCTGGTGATTGACGAACAGCAACGTTTCGGCGTGTTGCAACGGCTTGCCCTTTACCAGAAATCTTTTTCAGGGGATGATGCGCCGCCGCCCGATATGTTGTTGATGACCGCGACGCCCATTCCGCGCACCCTCAGCCTTATCCAATTTGGCGACCTCGACCTTTCTACCCTCAAGGAAAAACCGGCCGGCCGGCAAATCGTCGAAACCGCCATGGTCAGCGACGACCGATTGGCCGAGGTCATCGCGCGATTGAAAAAACAAATCGCGGCCGGCGCGTCGGTTTTTTGGGTGTGCCCATTGATTGAGGATAGCGATTTCATGGCACTGCCATCGGCCGAGGCACGATATGAATTGGCCAAAAATTATTTTGCGGCGGAAGAGGTCGCCCTGATTCACGGCCAAATGAAATCCAGCGATAAGCAAAAAATCATCGATGATTTTAAATCGGGGCGCGTCAAATTGCTTATCGCCACCACGGTTATCGAAAGCGGTATCGATATTCCGCGCGCCACCATCATCATCATCGACCATGCCGAACATTTTGGCCTGACGCAATTGCACCAATTGCGCGGTCGGGTGGGCCGCGACCAAATTTTTGATAAAAACGCCGACAACCGCGCCTACTGCCTTTTGCTTTATCACGCGCCGCTGTCGGACGGGGCGAAAAAACGCCTGACCGCGGTCAAGGAACATAACGATGGTTTTTACCTGGCCGAGCGCGATTTGGAATGGCGCGGCATGGGCGACCGTTACGGGTTGCGACAATCGGGGTTTGGCGATTTTTATGCCTTTGATTTGTTTTTTCACAACGAATTATTGATGGCCGCCAACCAATTGGCCGACCATATTGTCACCAACAATCTGTTGGGGCTGGAAAAATACCAAATCCTACTCGCCCTTTATCAAAAAGACCGCGCCCTCGAACTGGTCAAGGCTGGTTAATAATGGCTGGTTAATCTCAATAAGGTAATTATGTCTTATTTTATTTTGCCAAACCATGCTATGGTCTGATTATGATAAATAAACAATTACGGGCACAAAAAAAAGCCGCACTCGATAAAATGAACCGCGAAGCCGCCGAACATCAACGCAAAAGCGACGAATTAAAAAACAAACGATTGCTGAAAGAAAAAGCGGTTTAAGGTTACTTTGCCACGCCAATCGCCTTGTTCTGTGCGGCGAAAATAACCGCAACCCCCTGGCGCGCCAATGCCAACATCGCCAACATATCGTCGTCAACAAATGGCGATTGTTCGGCCGACAATTGCAATTCCAATAATTTGCCGTCGCTGGCAATAACAAAATTACCATCCAGGCTGGCGTTCGAATCCTCGGAATAATCGACATCCAGCAATGGCCGCCCATTGACCAACGCGACCGAAACCGCCGCCAATTGGTATTTCAACGGGTTGGCGGCGATAAGCCCTTGCTTCACCAAACCACTGCAGGCGACATGAAGCGCGACCCACGCCCCCGACAGGGCGGCGGTGCGGGTGCCACCATCGGCCGAAATAACATCGCAATCGATTTTGACCTGGCGTTCGCCCAATGCCACCAAATCGGTCGCCGACCGCAGGCAACGGCCAATCATACGTTGAATTTCCTTCACCCGCCCGTCGCGCAATTGCCGTTCGCGGTCGAGGCGGTTTTGCGTCGCGCGCGGCAACATGGCATATTCGGCGGTGACCCAACCTTTTTTCCCACCGCGCAAAAATGGCGGCAATTGCTCCTCAACCGATGCGGTGACCAACACCCGCGTCAAGCCAAACTCCACCAGGCATGACCCTTCGGCAAAGCGGCTGGCGTTTGGCGTGATGATAATCGGCCGCATGTCATGCGGTTGGCGACCATCGTTTCGTTTGGCAATGTTCATGGCTGAATCGTTGGGGGATGAAAAAATAGTGATATTAACAATAAAAAAACCCAAGGCGATGATTGGAACTTTTGGTTGCGGGGGTAGGATTTGAACCTACGACCTTTAGGTTATGAGCCTAACGAGCTACCAGACTGCTCCACCCCGCGTTAAAAAATTATAAATTTCCTTGCTGATTTTTTATATTCTTATCTGATGATGGCGCAAAAAGCAAGGTTAAACAACCTGCCAGCAAATCGCCCAAGAATCAACTATGAATCAACCATGAATCGCACAACAATTGGCGGGCGAGCGGTTTAAAAAACTGCTACCGAGGGTTACAGGCTTTTGCCGTCGAACAATTCTATGTCCAGCGCGGCAAAATCGATATCGGCGATGCAACGCACGTTGATATCGACCTCATCGACCTTATCAGTTTTGGTGCGGTTGTTGTCGGCATAGATAAGCACGCCGCAGGTTTTGCAAAAATGGTGGGTATACATGTTGCGCTTGGTGAAGCTGTAGGATGTCAGGTTGCCACCGCCCGACAACAGGGCGAAATCTCGCCTGTCGAGCACCGACCACAAGACCCCAGCCTTGGTGCAGAACGAACAATTGCATTCGGATAATTTATCGGTGTCAATTGGCGCGCGGAATGTTACCGCGCCGCAATGGCATGAACCCTCAAGCATTTTTTTACTCATGCTTCAGTTTGCCATAATTTTTCCAGCAAGTCCATGGCGGCAAGCAATGTCTGCCGCCGGATGGCTTCGCGGTCGCCGGCGAAATGATATTCCTCGACCAGTATTTTTTTCGCGCGATTGCCGGCGGCGATAAAAACCAAGCCATCTGGTTTATCGCTTGTATTATCATCGGTATTATCAACCACGGGTTTGTCCGCCACGATTTTATAAGCGGCGGCATCACCCGCCAGGCCGGTTATCGCCATGCAATGGGTGATGGCATCATCGCGCAGGTTATCAAACACGCCGGTCGCCATCGCCCGCGCCACCGGCGCGCTGACCGCGCCATGGCGCAACAACATATCATGCGGCACCGCCAGCAGGTTTTCTTTCCATAAATTATGATAAACCACTACCCCACCGTGAAACAACGGCGACACCCCGGCGACCGATGTCAACAACCCAGCCAACAAACCGCCGGTGCAGGATTCGGCGGTCGCCAATATTGCGCCGCGTTTCGCCGCCGCCTGCAACAAGGCATGGGCGCGTTGTAATAATTGGTTGTCGAATAACATTTTTTAAAGATAGTCCTTTCTTGGGGTTTTTTTAAGACAACAGCGCGGGGTGGTAAAGCAAGTCGGTGAAGGAGAAGCCGTTCCAACGCACCACCGCGGCGGTGCTGCCATCGGCATTTTGTTCGCGCGGCAATACCCAGCTGTTGCCACGGGTGCGGGTGCGGGCGTCGATGGTTTTTACCACCGCGTCATCACCCTTTATCAACCATAGCAGGGGGAAGGCGAAGTTGGTGCCGTTTTTAAGGGTTGTGATATCACAGGTAATAAAATCGACATTATCACCCTGGTTATTGCCATCGCCGAACACATTGCCAAAACTATCGGCCGCCAGGGAGAAAACCCGCGCGCCGGTTTTTTTTAAAAATTTTTCACCGACCGGCGTGCCAAGGAAGCCAAGCGAAAAAAACCAATCGATTTGGCCTATCGCAAATTGTTGTAGCAAGGCTTCGTCGTTATTATAATGGCCGACAAAATTATTATAATAATCGGCGAGCGCGCCTTGCCTTGCCGGTGGCGTTGTTTGTTGCGGGCCAGCCGGCGCGGCGGCGGGAGGGGCGGCCGAGGTTGCGGCCTGTTCCGCAATTGGCAAGGCGGTGTCGCCCGTGGTGTCGCCCATGGCGTCGTCACTGCTGTCATTATCGGCGGTATTGTCGCCATTATTTTTCGCCACGGGCGGCAATTTGGCGAATTGATTGGTCAGGAAATTGTCCAACAATTGTGCCAATAGCAAATTGTCGGCGGCGCGGGCGGTGGGTTTTTGTAACAATTGGTCGATGGTTTTTATACCACTGCGCACCAGCAAAAATAATGGCACCGGTCGTAACACCGCCATGGCGTGATAACCCAAATTCAACAAATTGGCTTGGTCGATAAAATTGCCCTGCGGGTTAAAAAATTCCAGTGGCAAAATAACCGACCCGGCATTAACACCGCCAAGTTTTTTTAATAATGAAGCGTAAGAATCAAACGCCACCAATTGTGGTTCGATAACGCGGGCGGTTTTATCATTGCTGGCGGTTACCAGCAGGCGGTCGGCCAAGTAGGCCGCGCTGTTATATTCGGCCGAAAAGGGCGAGGCGACAAAAAAATTCGCCGCGATATTCCTGCTGTTATTGCCCACCGCTGGCTTGCCCGTCGGCTTATTCATTTGGGCGGCTGATTTATTGGTTTGGGCGGCGGCCACCAACCCCGGCATCGCCGCCGGCAAGGTAAAACTTGCCGCGGCCAAATGCCATAACATCCAACGGCGCGACAAAACTTCTGCTTGGGCTTCTGCTTGCGATTTTGCTTGCGCCCTTGCTTGGAATGTTGCTTGGGGGTTTGTTTTTTTGACCACGGGTGTTTTTGCCGAATTTGTTTTGTTTTCTTTTCACTATAGACTGATTACCAGCGATTTTCAAAACCATCATGCGATGGCCGTCAACGAAGTTCACCCCGTCGCAATATAGCCAGGATTATAACCCCACCAGCCACAACCAGCGAGGCGTTTTAATCCTGCAACAACAATTAATGATAAGTGGAAAAAAACTGCCAACATATTTGGCGATTCTTCCGAAATTCCGCTATTAGGCGGCTTTTTTGCCCATGGTTTTGATGCGCTTGTTAAGGCGCGAAATGCGGCGCGAGGCATTGCCCTTTTTAATCAGGCCCTTTTGCGCGCCACGTTGCAACACGGCGGCGGCGGCGCGTAGCGCCACCATGGCTTCCTTTTGCTTGCCGGCGGCAATTTGCTCTTCAACTTTTTTAACAATCGTGCGCATCCGGCTTAATCGGGTGCGATTAACGCTGTGGCGTTTCACGTCGACGCGTTGTTTTTTAATCGCATGGGCTTTATTGGGCATATTTTTTCCTTTTAATTTTTATAATGGGCTTGCTTATCATTTCTAACGCCGCCTTGTCAAGCCCTATAGAAATCGAATGAAGTATGGCGTTTACATTTTCGCAAATCATATTGCTGAATTAGAATTAGATTGGCGAACCCACCCGAAAAATATCTCCACCGCTGTCGCGGTGTTCGTATTTTTATCCCTCGTCGGCGGCTGAAGTAATGGAGGCATTACCGCAATTTTTATTCTACCGTTTCTATGTTTAAGCGGGGCTAAGAGATAAAATGACAGCTTCACCGCCAAATGATTATTATTTTGTTGAAATAGGATGCCAAGGAATGGTTTCCCGATAATCGTTGCGAATGGTTTGCGATATTGCTTTAAGCAATATCGCTCGCAACGATTTCGAGAATGACGGGGTAGAGGAAAAAAGGTTTCGCAGTATAGAAGCAAGTGAAGACGCCCCCGCCTGCATCGCGCGGGCTTTGCCCGCGTGATAAAGAAAATATCGGTCATGAACAAATGGCGGAGCCATTTTTTCATCAATTTAAATTGCTAATAGGAAAGCTGACGGACGAAAGCCGCCACATCGCCGGCAAAATCGTTGTTAATACGTTTGATAATTTTGTCGCTTTGCGATTCTTTCGACGCCATCACCTCGCGCACGAAATCTAAAAAAATACCTTCGTCGCTCCCCATTTGGCTTTTTACCGCCCGCGCCTTCAACCCATGTTCGGCAATCACCAGCATTTCTTTTAAATAATCATAAACGCTGAACTTGCCCAATTTGGCGCGCAGTCCCAATTTTGGCACGTCATGCGCCATTGCCGCCATGTCGTCGATGCTCCATTTGGCTATCATGTCGTAACCGGCATCCAAACTTGATTGGTCATAAAGCAAGCCAACCCAAATGGCGGGCAGGGCGCATAGATGTTGCCATTCGCCAACATCCGCGCCGCGCATTTCAAGGTAACGTTTCAATCGAACCTCGGTAAATACCACGGTCAAATGGTCGTCCCAATCCTTAAGCGTTGCCGGCCGATTTTCGAACCCGCTTAAATTACCGGCCATGAATTTTTTAAAATCTTTGCCCAGGGCGTCGCGGTAAGTTATCTTGTGATTTGTCGCATAATCTTTATCGTAATCCTTAACAAAATACATCGGCACATCCAGCATGTAATCGACCCACATGTCATAACCAAAACCATCGTCAAACACCACGCTGGGGAACCCGGTGCGGTCGGGGTCGGTGTCTTGCCACACCGCAACGCGGGTCGATTGATAATCGGTTAGCTTGCCATTCATCAGGGGCGAATTGGCGAACAACGCCGAAGCAATAGGTTGCAGGGCGAGCGACGTGCGGAATTTTTTTATCATGTCAGCCTCAGACGAAAAATCCAAATTGACCTGCACGGTGCAGGTTTGCGTCATCATTTCGGTGCCACGGCCACCACGGGTCGGCATGTATTTGCGCATCAGGGCGTAGCGGCCTTTGGGCATCCATTCGATGCTGTCGGGGTTATGAAGCGGGTCGTGCCCCAGGCCAAACATCTGGATATCAAACTTAGCGCAGGCCTTTAGCATCATTTCCAAATGGCGGTGGGTCTCGGCGCAGGTTTCGTGCAAGTTTTTCAACGGCGCGCCCGATAATTCAAATTGGCCACCGGGTTCCAGGGTGATGGAATCCATGTTGTCGCCATTCAGGCCGATGATGTAATCCCCTTCCCAAATCGGTTGCCAATCGGTTTGTTGTTGCAAAAATGTTAATAATTCTTGAATGCCGTTTTTGCCGAAATAGGCCACCCGCTTCTGGGTTTTTTTATCATACAAAAATTTTTCATGTTCGGTGCCGATAAGCCATTTGTCCTTGGGCTTTTCACCGCTGGCAATATAATCGGCCAGTTGCGATTTTTTGGTGATAATGGGTGACTCATTGGCCATAATTTATCGCCCTATCATAACTTGCGTGAAAATAAAAGCCCCGCGAGCATCGCCATCGCCGCCGTTTCACTGCGCAATATGGTTTGCCCCAAATGCACCGCATGGACATTTTCTTGCTGGCGGAGCATCGCCCGCTCACCATCGCTGAAACCGCCCGGCGGCCCAACCACCAGGGCAATGTTTTTTGCCGCTAGGGACGCCATGGTTTGGTAAAAACCATCGCCGCCCTTTTCATCGGCGTAAATAATGGGGCAGGGCGTTTTTGCTATATCTTGCGCGGTTTTTACCACCGCCGATAAATTGGTGGCGTCATGCAAATGGGGCATGGTCAACCGCCCCGATTGCTCGGCCGATGCCACCACAACCTTTTGCCATTTTTCCTTTTGCCTTTGCCATTCATCGGCACGGCGGTCGGTAAATTCGCTTATCACCGGTGCCAGGTCGCTGACCCCTAGCTCAACCGATTTGGGGATAAGCATATCGAGCCGCGATTTTTCCAGCAGGGCAAAAAACAAAATGGTTTTAGCGACCGGCGCGGGTGGCGTTTTTTCTTTTCCCATGATTTTTATCGTCGCGGTTTTTTTATTCACCGCCGCAATCACCGCCCGCCATTCGCCAACCTGTTCATTAAACAACAACAATTCATCGCCCACCGCGCGGCGCAACACCGCCAACAGGTGATGTTGCTGGTCAGTCGTTAATGCCAAATCATCGGCCGCCACCGCAGACGGACAATAAAATCGTGGCACATGTTTCATGTTATTAACCCCGCCAAGGCTTTACGCCGGCTTGGCCGGTTTTGTTTGTTGCGCGATTTTTTGTCCCAAAAAAGATTGCAGGCGATGCAGGCCGGCCGGCGTCATGCCCTGAATCTGGTTGGCGGCCGACAGGTTTTCTGGTTGCGCCTGCGCCAATTTTTCGGCCAATTCAGCGGATAATCCGGCGATATTTTTATAATCAATCCCCGCCGGTATGGCGACAAATTGGTCGCGGGCGTAATTTTTTATTTCCTGTTCGTAACGGGCGCGGTAACCAGCGTAAAGCGATTCGGCCATGATGGTGCGAATTATCCGCCGGTCAACGGTCGCCAAGCCATCATACAAACCGCATAGTTTTTGCCATATTGTGTCATCGCCATGATTGCTGGCACCATTGCCGTCGCTATCGGTTTGCTTAACCTGCTCTTGATAGACCATGGCCAGCAAGTCGAAACCGGCGCGTCTTTTGCCATCTTGGTTCAGGGTGATGCCATGCGCCGCCCATTCCTTGGGGCTTTTGGGGTTGGCTTGCAATTTATCGCGCCATATTGCCGCCCGCGCCATTTTGTCGTTGAAGATTTTCTGTTGTTCGCCTGCCACCACCCCGAGCTCAACCCCCAGGGGGGTCAGGCGCAAATCGGCGTTATCGGGGCGCAAAAACAACCGATGTTCAGCGCGCGCCGTAAACATGCGGTATGGTTCGGCCGTGCCCAAGCGCGTCAGGTCGTCAATCATCACGCCGATGTAACTGGTGGTGCGCGAAAAAATCACCGGCGGTTGTTCGGTAATATAACGGGCGGCGTTTATGCCGGCCACCAGCCCTTGGGCGGCGGCTTCCTCATACCCCGTGGTGCCATTAATTTGCCCGGCCAGGAACAACCCGCCGCCGCCACCATTACCGCCCTTAACCATTAATGCCTGGTCGATTTGCCGTGGGTCGATAAAATCATATTCGATGGTGTAGCCAGCACGCAAAATTTTGGCACGTTCCAAGCCCTTCATGCTGTTGATATATTGTTGCTGTATCGCCAGGGGCAAGCTGGTTGACAGGCCATTGGGGTAAACCGTGTCGTCGTCATAACCCTCGGGCTCCAAAAAAACCTGGTGCGATGTTTTATCGGCGAAGCGCGTTACTTTATCCTCAATCGATGGGCAATAACGCGGCCCCTTCGACGACAACACACCGCCATACATCGCCGATTGGCCAAGGTTGTCGCGAATAATATCATGGGTCGCAGAGTTGGTGTGGCTGATGGCGCAGGCAATTTGTTTCTGCGTGATGGTATCATTGGTAAAGGAAAATGGTTCGGGTTGGTCGTCGCCCAATTGTTGCGGCAGGCTGTCCCAATCTATCGTTTTTTTTGACAGGCGCGGCGGCGTGCCGGTTTTTAACCGCCCCAGTTTTAACGCCAAATGCTCCAGGCTAAGGGACAGGGTGTTTTCTGCTTCCTCTCCCCAGCGGCCAGCCGATTGTTGATGGTCAACGCCGATATAAATCATGCCGCGCAAAAATGTGCCGGTTGTCAACACCACCGCATCGCAATCAATAACCGCTATGCCCGCACCATCGCCCACACCGACACCGGTTACATTATTATGTGCATCGAATATAATTTTTTTCACCTGGCCTTTTTTAATCACCAAGTTTTTATTGGCGGCCAGCAATTGTTGCACCGCGGCGCGGTAAAGCCCGCGGTCGGCCTGGGCGCGCGGGCCAAACACCGCCGGCCCCCGACTTTGATTGAGCAGGCGGAATTGAATACCGCCCCGGTCGATGGCGCGGCCCATAATACCGCCCATGGCGTCAATTTCCTTGACCAAATGCCCCTTGCCCAGACCGCCAATCGCCGGATTGCATGACATTTCGCCGATGGTGGCCGGGTCGCCGGTGATAAGCATTACCTCAACCGCTGATTTCGCGCCCCCTGCCGCCGATAATAACCGCGCAGACGCGGCGGCGGCCTCGGTGCCGGCATGGCCACCGCCAATAATCACCAATCGTTTTAGGCTTTTACCCATTGTTTTTGTTCTTGCTCTTGTTTTTTATAGTATATTAATGACGCTAGCCCATTTGCCTGTATTTATCACATAAAAAGCGGAAATAAAACTAGGGCTAGCCCCTATAAATCCTGCATAAATATCATGGACTCTAAGCCCACAAGATGCCCTATGAGTGCTTAAAAATACCCTGGCAGTGCCCTATGAATACCTGGGAATACCTGGGAATAGTTGAGCGCGGCGGTTATTTCCTGCTTCACCGCATGAATAGCCCCGCCTTTATCAAAAAAATATAGGTTTTGATAAAAATAATTCTTGCATTGTTGGCTATAATAGATAAAATGATGGTGGAAAAGTTGTTAACATTACATTGATTGATAGATTACAAAACATGGAGTCTCGTAAAACATCCAAAGTTGGTGCTAGGGTAACGGCCAGCATGAGCCGTAAGGCCAAGGCGGCGGGGCCCGCGCCTGATGGCATGAATAAGGAAATGGGCAAAGAAATGCCCCGCTTGACCACCACCAGCGGTATCCTTCGCATGTTTGATTTTTCTGGCATTTCGTGGCGCGGCGTTGGGCTTATTTCGCCGGCCTTCCTTTATGCCATGTTGTTGGCGATTATTCCCCTGATAAGCCTGATGATGATTAGCCTGTGGCAACAATCGGGCATCAATAGTTATGATAAGGTGTGGGATTTCACCAATTATATCAGGGCGTGGAACGATAACCTCTTCCCGCATCTTATTATTCGCACCATCATGATTGCCGCCCTGGTGACTATCGGCACCGTGTTGATTTCTTTTCCGGCGGCCTATTATATTTCTTTTTACGGCGGCGAAAATAAAAACACCTGGCTGTTTTTTATTACCCTGCCATTTTGGAGCAGTTATTTGCTCCGCGTCTTTTCATGGAAAATTGTGCTGGGTTACGGCGGCGTGTTGGATTCGGCGTGGATTAATTTCCTTGGGCTGTTTGTCGATGGCTCGCTTGATGATTATCACCTGACATTTTTGCTTTACAACATCAACGCGGTGGTTATCACCCTGGCCCATGCCTACGCGCCCTTTGCCATTTTGCCGATATTCATATCGCTCGAAAAAATCGACCGCAGCCTGCTGGAGGCCGCCAATGACCTCGGCGATAAGCCCTGGCAAAGTTTTATCCGCGTTACCCTGCCGCTATGTTTTACCGGTATTATTGGCGCGTCGGTGATTGTGTTTATTCCGACCATGGGGGATTATGTAACGCCGAAAATGGTCGGCGGGGCGGAGGGGATAATGATTTCCAACCAAATCGAATGTATGTTTAAAACCTGCGCCGATTGGCCGATGGGTTCGACCCTGTCGATTATCACCATGGCCCTGGGGCTGGTCTGCCTGATGTTTTTTGTCGGCGCATCGCGCGAGGTTTTCAAACGAATCAAATAAACAATTACCACAAGCATCTTTACCATGTCCCTACTATCCAAATTCAAAGAAAAACGCGCTGCCAAGCGCAATGCCGTGCCCAATTCTGGTCGCCGCGACAATAAAATGTTGCGCCGCTACGCCATCGGTTACATGGTTTTCCTTTACGCGCCGATGATTTTTATCCCCTTGTTTTCCTTTAACACCGGCGCGGTGGTGGCCTTCCCGCTGGAGGGGTTTGGGTTAAAATGGTATGCCGAATTGTTCCAAACGCCCGAGGTCGGCCGCGCCCTTATCAATAGTTTGAAGGTTGCTATCCCCGCCAGTATTATCAGCACCGTGGTGGCGATATTTGCCTGCCGCGCCCTGACCCGTTATAACCTGCCGTTTAAAAACGCCCTGACCGCACCGATTATGTTGCCGCTTTTCCTGCCCGATATTATGATGGGCCTGTCGATTTTGCAGGTCGTTAATCAATTTAGGAACAGCATCGCCCCCTTTTTGCCGGAGGGGATGCAGGCGGTATTCGCCGATTATTTCCCATCGCTCCTTACCGTGGCGTTGGGGCATGTGCTTATTCTAATGCCATTCGCCATGACGGTGCTGTTGTCGGCTTTCGAAGGGTTGGACAAAAGCCTCGAGGAAGCCTCGGCCGACCTGGGCGAAAGCGAAAGCCAAACCTTCCGCCGCGTTATCTTGCCCTTGGTGATGCCCGGGATTCTTTCCAGCCTTATTCTTTGCTTCATTGTGTCGTTCGATGAGTTCATCATCGCCTTCTTTGCGTCGGGCACCGAAAACACCCTGCCATTATACCTATGGAGTCAATTGCGCTTCATCCAAAAATTACCCCACATCTTAGCCTTGGGTAGCCTTATTCTTTTGACCTCGGTCATATTAATCTCCGCGGTGGAGTTTATTAAGAATCAATCCTTGAAAAAAACCGGCATGAAAGGAGGCGGTGGGATATGGTAAATAACAAAAACATGCTCGACATTCGTGGTGTCGGCAAAAACTTTGGCGCAACACAAGTGCTGAAAAAAATAGACCTGCAGATGAAGGAGGGCGAGTTCTTCTCGCTTTTGGGGCCTTCGGGTTGCGGTAAAACAACCTTGCTCCGTATTATTTCGGGGTTTGAACAACAATCGTTTGGCGATGTTTTCATCGACGGGCAAAACATGAAAAATGTTACGCCCGACAAACGGCCAACCAAAATGGTGTTCCAATCCTATGCTATTTTCCCGCATCTTAAGGTTATCGACAATGTCGGTTACGGGTTGCGTCGCGAAACGGCCGCCAACCGCAAACGCCGCGCGATGGAGGCACTGCAACAGGTTGCGCTCGACCATTTGGCCGAACGCATGCCGCACCAATTGTCGGGTGGGCAACGGCAACGGATTGCCTTGGCACGCGCCATTGTGATGGAGCCAAAGGTCATGTTGCTGGACGAGCCATTATCCGCGCTGGATAAAAAATTACGCGACCAAATGCGTGACGAATTGCGCAAATTGCAACGCAAATTGGGCATCACCTTTGTCTTGGTCACCCACGACCAGGAGGAAGCCCTCACCCTGTCCGACCGGATAGGGGTGATGTTCGGCGGCGAATTGACCCAGGTCGACACGCCCAACGGCATTTACCAAACCCCGCGCAACAAGGTGGTGGCTGATTTTATCGGCGGCATGAATTTTGTTGAGGTGGCGGTGGAAAAATCATCGGGCAAAGAACTGGAAGTTCATATCGATGGTTTTGGCAACGCCGTGGTGATGAAGCCCGCCAATTACAATGGGGAAAAAACATTGTCGGCCGGCATTCGCCCCGAACAATTGAGCATTTTAAATGGCACCGGCCTGCAGGCGGCAAAAACCACCAAGGGCAAGGTTACCGACGTCGTGTATTATGGTGAATTAACCTATTACACCGTGGCCCTGCCCGGGGTGAAAAAGCCATTTGAATTGTCGATGCGCAATATCATCGGTCGCCGTATTTTTGATATTGGCGATGCGGTCGATATTGGTTGGTCGCCCCAGGCCTTCGTCGTTTGGGCTTAGGGCTTCTTCGGCTTCGTCACCATTATCATTTTATGCAGAGGGCGCGCGTCGTTAGGTCTCTTAACGCGGCGCGCCCTCGTCGTGGTCGGCGTGCTTATTTTTTATCCAGCCAATTTTACAATTGGCCTGGCTGGGATATTGTTGTTATATTGTCAGTCGCCGGTTGGCTGGGGTTGATTATTTTTGCCCAAACCACTTACGCCGCCGGTGCATTTTTGCTTTTCACCGAAGAGCGATTTTTGTTTGACCAGGTGCAACAGCTGTTGCATACCACTGGGTTTTTACAATTTATCACGCGTTGGTTACTGCCGGTGCATTTTGTTTATGGCGGTTTTTGGCAAGGCGATTTTATTGCCTCGATTTTGCCAGAAAAATTATGGGGTGAGCCCGGCCAAATTATGGCAATGCGTTTTTTTCAAGCCTTGAGTTACTTGGCCGCCGTATTGTCATTAAGCTTTTGCTTCTTTCAAACCAAGGCGGCGCGCGCCTGGCTCTTACTTTTATTATTACCCTTACCGATGTTCAATTATGTCGTTGCCTTGCCCAAGCCAGAACCTTATCAATTATTATTTTTGTCATTATTTTTATATCATTTTAAAAAATATAACTTTACCTTAAAAAAATTCTACTGGGTGTTTTTAGGTCTATCCTTTGGTGTAAAAATTTCTATTTTACCCCTATTGCCCATATTTTTTATTTACGGCCTCTATGTTGATATAAAAAAAGCAAAAATAATTTCTTCTATTGCCGATAACATCGTGGTCGCCATCTTTTTCTTTTTCTTAGGCCTGTGCTTGATGTTTCCGGCATTTTTTGTTTATTTATTACCTGCGATGATTATTTATTTAACGATAACAACATGGTTGCAAAAAATAAATTCGGTCACGCTACTAACCATAAAATTATTTACGGCATTTGGTTTCATTGGTATTTTTGCCATCGCGGTTGTCTTTGGGCTCCAGCTTGACCATATTGGCTTTTTATCGTCGTTATTGCACGCGCCGCATGATTGGTTTTTGCAAACGCGCGGCGCGGCGATTTATGATGGCGCGACAGCAAATCACCACACAGCACGTATATGGCTAGCTATGTTATTAAAATTTACAGCTATCTTTTTTATTGCCATGTTTGTTTTTATTGTTGGTTATTGGTTAAAAAATAAAAACAAAAAAATAATTTCTACAATTATCAAGGATGATAAAATACGCTATGGGGTTTTTATCATGGGCTTGGGGGCATTGTTATTATTGCAAATTATTTTTTTTATTGGCGGCCGCTTTAATTCCTATTATTTGGCGGTTGGCACCGCCCTCTTGATGGTTGGGTTTGTGATATTGCTGGAACATCATTTTCTTAACCATGCCAATGATTCTAAAAAAAATATTTTTTTATTTTCTATATTGTTTTTGCTCTCAATCACTATGGTGCAAAATTGGCAACGAACTTTTTATGCCTTTTATTACCTGCGGCAACAGGGCGCATCACAAGAATACAAGAACAATTTGCAATCCTACAATGATGTTTTGGCCTTCTTGGCTGAGCAATATAATAAAAATAATAAAAAATTTAATGTTATCTTTGACCCCGATTTTTTGTTCGTGCCAACCAGCACCGACAAATATAATATTATCTGGTTTAACGGCAGTGGCACGGTGACAAAAAATGGTGCTGCCGGCACTTACTACTTCGGCGACCTGTATAACGGCAACCTCGGCAAGATACCGGCCTTGGCGTCGCTTGCCAACGATTTGCCCTTGGTTATTTTATTATCGGCGCGCCATACCCCGCCATTTGACCAACCAACCGGCATTCATTATTATTATTTGCTGGAAGGGGACGCGCCACCAGCATTGAGTCGCTTACTGGGCGAAAAAGAAAAAATGGTTTATAACCATTATGTGTTACAGGGAAATGCCCCATGCCAGCAAACCTATTGTTATCGCAATGTTAAAACCCTTGCCAATGGCGGGCAAATATTGTTATTGCAACAGGGCAACAAGGGCTAACATGACGGAAATTGATGCAATCTTATGAAAAGCTTAATAAAAAAAATTATTCATCGTTTAGGTTACTCTATCCGACGACTTGATACGATTTTAAATTTTGATAATGATCCGGGGGCTGTCTTAGCTTTCTTAACGCCGCAAGAGGTAAATAGAAACGATTCTTGGTCACAAGAGGGGGAGGACCTAATTATTGCCGATAGAATTTTTTCAAATAGAACAAAAGGATTCTATATAAATATTGGTTGTCATCATCCATTTCGTTTTTCTAATACCTATAGCCTATATAAAAAGGGGTTTCATGGTATTAATATTGATATTGATAATCGGTCAATTGCCTTATGTAAAAAATATCTTCCTAAAGATAAAAGCTTATTGACATTTATTGGTGGCGATAGCACACCTCAAGTTATTGAATTTACATTTTTTGAAGACGGCGCGCTCAACACGGCTGACCCTGAAAGAATAGATAAGCTTGAAAAGCTTGGTTTTAAAAAATTATATAAAAGAAAAAGAAAAAAAACCCACATTAATGAATTATTAAGAAAACATCATGTTAAAGAAATTGATTTTTTAAACATCGATATCGAAGGGTTGGACAAGGATGTTATTATGTCGCTTGATTTTACAAAATGGCGGCCACTTGTTGTCGCCATTGAAACGGGTTTCAAAAATAAAGACAATAGTGTAAAAGATTTTCTAGAAGCCAAAAACTATCATTTGATATCAAAATTATATAATTCAGAAATTTATTGTGATATAAATCTATATGAAACATTATAAATAAATGATAAAAAAAATAATCAAATTCTTATGCAGAAAAATAATTCTGTTATTGGCAAAATTGGCTCGCCTTAATGTAATTTTTTTGCCCAATGATAGGGTTTCTTTGGCTTTGCCAGCTGACAAACAGGCCTGGCATCCTCATTTAAAATTATGGATTGAATCCTTGTCGCGACCTTTTGAAGAAGTGGAAAAAATTGAAGATTGCCTTCCTTGGCTAGCCTACTCAGCGATTGAAATTCTTAAATCTCGATTGAAAAAAAATATGACCATTTTTGAATATGGTTCTGGCGCGTCAACCATATTTTGGTCGCAAAAAGTAAAAATGGTAGTATCAGTAGAACACGATAAAGATTTTTATGAAAAAACAAAAAATAGAATAAACAAATTAGGAATTAAAAATATATCACTCATATATCAACAATTAGATAATGATTATCCGCTGGCGATTAAAAAATTAGACCAATTATATGATTTTGTTATAATTGATGGCAGGCGACGCGTTGATTCAATGAAAGCTTGCTTGAGCCACCTAGCGCCCGATGGCGTTATATTGGTTGACAATAGTCAGCGAGAAGAATATCAGCCGGGGTTCGACTTTTTAATAAAAAATGGTTTTAAAAAATTAGATATCACTTCTCTTTATCCGTGGTTATATCATTTTGAACAATGTAGTTTCTTTTACCGTGATAAAAATTGTTTTAATTTATAATTGCTTTTTATTATATCGATTAGGTTAAGGCTAAAATAGATATCGCCAATGGCGGGCAACCAATTATGGCAAGGTTGCGCCGATTGATTTACTTAACGATTATTGTTAGGTTGTTTAAACAACGTTCAAGAACGTTCAAGGACGAAAAAAACCATGGCACGCAAAAAACCCAATATATTTGGTAAAACCGGTGGGCAAAAATCCGAACCTGGATTCCAAGGCCTCATCCCGCGTTATTTTACGCGGCGGCGACCGCGCATCAGCGTGAACCCGATTCCGCCCTATCGCGCGCTTTACCACAAACCATCGCTCAAAAAAGTTGGCACCTGGCTGGCGGCGCAGGATAAGTTTTTTAAAAGCCGTTGGCGATGGCGCGAATTCACCATCGCGTGGTTTTATTTTTTTTGCGGCGTCATGATGACCGGTTTGTTCGTGATTTTTGTTTTGTGGGTGCAAAACCAACCGCAATTCAAAAACAAATCGACGCGTCAAATTATTAGCATCATCGCCCATCGGGCATGGGCATGGGACCAATCGGCGGCGGCAACAAACGCACTGCACAATGCCAAAAAAACCCTTAAAAAATTAAAACAAGAATTGCCCTAAGCGATGCAAAAAACCATGACCATGGTTCGGCTGGCCGATATTAAATCGATGGCGGTTGATTTGGGGTTTTATCATGTCGCCGTCGCGCCGATAAAAATTCCAAATGACATTGTAAAAAAATACGACGATTACATTGCCCGTGGTTACCATGGCGACATGGCGTGGTTGGCCAATCATCGGGCGGCGCGCATCAACCCACAGCATATTTTTGTCGAAACCAAATCGATATTGGTGCTGACCCACCCCTACCACGACCAATCGGCAAACCATAGCGCGCCAGATGCGCCGCATGGCCTGGTGGCGCGTTACGCCCGAGGGGTCGATTACCACCGGCTGTTAAAGGAAAAATTGGCCAGGGTGCAAGATTGGTTGCGGGCGCAAAATATTGCATCGCGCGCCATTACCGATTCCGCGCCATTTTTTGAAAAACCGATGGCCGCCGTCGCCGGCATTGGGTGGCAGGGCAAGCACAGCAATTTGCTGTCGCGCGATATTGGCAATTGGTTTTTTTTGGCCGAATTATTATTATCGGTTGAGGTAAGCGATGATAAAAACGGCGATGATGCAAAAAACAACCAGCCGGTCGGTTCTTGCGGGTCGTGCCACAAATGTCTTGACGCTTGCCCGACCGCGGCCTTTCCCGCGCCATATCAACTTGACGCGCGGAAATGTATTTCTTACCTGACCATCGAACACCATGGCGCGATTGATAAAAAATTTCGCCGCCAAATTGGCGACATGATATTTGGTTGCGACATTTGCTTGGCGGTTTGCCCATTTAACAAATTTGCCGCCAGCGCAAAAAATTTAAAAAAAGATGCGCGGTTGCAGGGGCCAGCCGGCCTGGGCTTGGGCGACATCCTAACCATGGACGGGGCAACCTTCACCAACCGATTTTCGCAATCGCCCATCAAACGTTTGGGGTTGCACCGCTTGCAACGCAACGCGCTTATCGTGCTGGCTAATTATTTTTATGACGGGGCGGGGGCGGGCAATGAAATGGCGCGGGGGCGATTCCTGCCACTGGTGTTGCGGTTGTTGCAACATGATGTGGCGGTGGTGCGCGGCGCGGCCGTGTGGTGTTTGCGCGCCATTGCCGCCGCCGACCAGACCGATGGCAATATATTTCACAGCGAAAAAGAAAAATACTTGCCGCAAGAACCCGACCCAATGGTTGCGGCCGAGTGGCGGGATTAGAATCGTTCTTACTTTGATTCATATAACTGAAAAAAATTAACAATTTTTTAAAAATAATACTTGATAATGTTAAGTAAAAGATTCAATAAATAGTATGATGATAAGGTTATAGGGTATTGACTATGGTTAGAGAAAATATTGAAAAAATAGAATCTTTCGCACCCCTTTTTCGTCAAAAATTTGATAAGCTAAATAATCTTATTGGATTAGAAGAAAGAAAAAAAGAATTTCTTTTATCAATCAAGGGCGGCAAAAATAAATACAAAAGATATTTGGGCGCGCCGATTCGCTATGCTGGCGGTAAAAGCCTTGCTGTTGGTCTTATCGTTGAAAACATACCATCATCAATTAAATCTATTATGTCTCCCTTCTTGGGCGGTGGATCGGTAGAAGTAGCTTTGGCAAAAGAGCTTGGCTTGCCAGTAAAAGCCTATGATACTTTTGATATTCTTATAAATTTTTGGCAAGAATTGCTTCATAATAAAGAGGATTTAATTAAAACATTATATCAATTGGCGCCCTCACCTGAAAAATATGTGGAAATAAAAAAAGAATTAAACGCCCATTGGAAAAAAGAAAAATATTTATCGCCGCTATCATTGGCAACGCATTATTATTTTAATCATAATTTATCTTATGGCCCTGGATTTTTGGGTTGGATGTCAAAAATTTATCAAGATAAAAAAAAATATTATAAATTATTAAATAAATTAGAAAATTTTCATGTGCCCAATTTGTCGGTAGAAGTTGGTAATTTTATTGATACGATACCTTATCATAAATATGAATTTATTTATGCTGACCCACCTTACTATTTGACGGGTGATAGTAAAATGTTTCGCGGTATTTACCCGCAAAGAAATTTTCCAATTCACCATAATAATTTTGACCACAATCAATTAGCAAAATTATTACTAGCACACCGTGGTGGTTTTCTTTTGTCTTA
Source organism: Hydrotalea sp. (assembly GCA_030054115.1). Lineage (NCBI taxonomy): Bacteria > Pseudomonadati > Bacteroidota > Chitinophagia > Chitinophagales > Chitinophagaceae > Hydrotalea > Hydrotalea sp. Next base: position 32,609 of record JASGCL010000002.1, on the reverse strand, counting down.
TAATGATTGTTCAGCGGTAAGAAATTTATATAGCGGTTGTAAAATAATAGAGGTAGCGTGGCAATATACAATGGGCCAAGGTGAAACTCGCATTGGGTTTAATAGAATAGAAAGCGGCACGTTAAGCCATGTAAAAAAATCACATGAATTGTTAATTATAAAAGAAGCCTCATAAACAATGGCAAAGAAGCGAGCAATGACCTCGGCGCATGCTAGCCACGTTAAGCGGCAAGGGCATGCCGACGCTAAAGAATTTGCACAGTTAATAGGTGTAGAAGACGAATACCAAAATAATCCCCAAGATAAAAAAGATGTGATTGATAAAAATGGCGATGGGCATTCGGTTAAATCTGGTGCAAAAAAATGGCAAATTTTTTTATATCGTCAAACGCGATTTGCAACAGATAATCAATTTCAAACCATGAATGGTGTAGGTCAATTAATGGTGGCGGCTATCGCTAGTTTTCCTGCCACATTTGAAGATTATCAAAAAAATAAATTCATCAGCAAAGAAAAATTAAGACCCATTATGCGTTCCATAAAAGAAAAATTGCAAGAGAAGCATAGATTAAAATCCTTTCTAGAAAAATCAATTTTTGAAGGACGGCAAATAAATTATCTCACAATAAAAGATAATAATGTTTTTCACATGTTTCCACGCGACGATGTTTTAGAAACTCTCACAAAAAATATTATAGTTGAAAACTCTAATCCTTCTAATAACAATCAAAAGCTAAAACCAGGTCAATTCCATGAACAAAAGGTTATTTTTAAAACAATAACAGATAATAAAAAAAGCACCTTGGGCGAGATAGAAATGAGAAATGACTCAAGAATACATTTTAAAGAAATAAAGTTTTGGCTTTATAAAAAGAAAACGTTGTTATTATTAAAGCAATCAATAAATAATTCGGGGGAAATCCTTGCTGGAAAGATATTATTTTATGGGAGTTCGCAAAAAATATTCTTGCGAAAAAATAATGAATTCTTAAAGAAAATTTCTTAGCCTTTTAACACCACCAATTGGTCGACCGCGACCGCGCCATTTTCTGACAGCAATAATGGGTTGATGTCGAGCGTTACCAATTCATGTTGGTGCTTGACGGCAAAATTATTTATTGCCATGGCGGCCGCCACCACCGATTTTATCGCCAATGGTTTTTGGCCGCGAAACCCGGCCATCAGTGGGTAAATTTTTAACCGCTGGAGCGCGGTTTCAATTTCACCCGCACTGGTCGGCAGGGGGATTAAAATCCGGTCGGCGCGCAGTTCGGTTAAAATGCCGCCCTCGCCAATAATCAACGCCATGCCCACCACCGCGTCGTTGTTGACGCCCAAAATCAATTCCAATTTTTTATCGACCATCATTTCCTCGATGGTTATGTTATCGGCGATGGCAAATAATTCCTGCGCCGATTTGGCAATCGCCGCGTCGTCGGTCAGGTTTAAGCGCACCGCCCCGGCCTCGGTCTTGTGGGCAATACCCTCGGCCTTTAACACCAATGGTTTTTTAAAATCCTTCACCACGGCGGCAAAATTTTTGGCATCGACCATCTGGCTTTTTGGGAAATTCAACCCAAACCCACCAAGCAAGGCGCGCGCCGATGGCGTATCCAACATTTTTTCTTTTTTATCGCCCGTGCCATCGCTCGCCAAACCATTTGCCAAACCAATCGGTTGGTAATAATCGGGCGTCAATTCCAACAATGGCAAAAGTTTCAGGCAGGTTTCAATCCCGGCCAAGGGGGCAATGCCCTGCGCCAATAATTCGTGGCAAGCATTTTCGGCCGGCAAACATTCGACCAGGCTGGCCAGCACAATGCCACGCCGATTGTGGGCGGCAACGCCGGCGACAAAACCATCTTGCGTGTCGCGCCACCCCCACGCGTCCATGCCGGCGCGGTTGGGCGTGTCGAGAATCAAAATGCCGTAATCAACATCGGTTTCCAACGCCATGGCGAAATTTTTTTTCAACCCTTCCTTATTCCCCCAGATATAGGTTTGATAATCGAACGGGTTGTTCAGGGCGACCTGGCCGGCGTGCAATTCGTCCAGGTTTTTTTTCACCTTGTCGGGCATGGGGGGGAATGCAATGTCGTGGGTTGCGGCGGTGCGGTTAAGGGTATCGGCGATGTCGGCGATTAAGGTTGCCTCGCCCCCCGAACAAGAAAAAGAAATCACGCGAATGTCGTTTTTGCCATGGTGGTTGCCGTGATGCGTGGTTTTATGGCGTGGCAATTTTTTCAAGCCAAAGGCCATTTGCAATTTTAGCATTTCCAAAAATTCGGGCACGTCGAACAATTGCGGCACGCCAATTTTTTGCAAAAACGCCGCCGCCGCGCCGCCGCCACCGGCCAACGACGCGGTGTGCGACATGGTAAGGGCCGCGCCCAAATTGGAAAGGCCGGTTTTCAACACCGCGACCGATTTGCCGCGTTCGTGGCAATAACGCACCGCGTCGATAAAATCCTGCACGTCGCCAAACCCCTCGATATGCAAACCAATCGCTGACACATTTTTGTCGTCGGCCATGACGCGCATCACATCGGGGATTGTCACCATCGCCTGGTTGCCCATGGTCATCATATATGAAATGGGCAAGCCGCGCCGTTGCATGGTCAGGTTGATGCCGATGTTACCGCTTTGCGTTATCAATGCCGCGCCGCGTTGGTTGTCGGCCAGGCGGGTCAGGCCTTGGAAATCGGGCCACATCACCGACCCCAAATTCATGTTGATGATGCCGTAACAATTTGGCCCGACGAATGGCATGGCGCCCAATTTTTCATTTTGGCAAGCGGCGATGAGGCGTTGTTGGCGCAGGACGCCCTCTGGCCCAATTTCGGCGAAGCCGGCGGCGAACACCACCGCGCCGCCCGCGCCAATATCGTTTAGTTGTTTTATAATCTCGATTGTTTTTTCATGCTTGATGGCGATGTAACAGGCGTCTGGCGGTTCGGGCAAATCGGCGACCGACCGGTAACATTTGACGCCGGCCATTTCATCGCGCTGGTCGTGAATGGCGTAGATTTTTCCGGCGTAACCGGAATTTTTACATTCCTCAATCACGCGGGTGCCCCAGGTGCCACCGATAACGACAATCGATTTCGGCGCGAACAGCCGTTGCAACCGCGCGGTTGAAAATTTTTCTTTTTTGGCTTTTTCCATTTTGGCTTTATGTATTTTTTTATGCACCCCAGCCATAAAACAGCCGACCCATTTTTTCAACTGGTTTTTGATTTACAAAAACCAGTTGCACGGCATGGTGGAATCATGGTTAGCTTGGGTTATGAAAAAAACACTCTACAGAATTATACCCAAATTAAAAGAAGGGGAAAAATCATACGATATTTTTGCGCGTAACTTGCGCCAACATCGAGAAATGAATGACCCCAATGCAAAACATGGCGATGTTGATGGCAACGAATACAATAGGCAAATCAAAATTTTTCAAGATATTTATTTTGGATATATGTTTTTTACAGATTTTTACATGCCAGCAGCAGAAAATAAGGTCGTAACAAAAGAAATTATAGACAAGAACTGTCACGAAGCGTTTATAGCTGTATTATTTTTTTATGATTATGATAATGAAAATAATAAAATAATACCAAGGTTTGCGACTGAGGAAGAGATGATTTATGAGCTTAATAAAAGCTTTGAGGCTAAATTAACAAAAAAATATCTGGAATATAAAATAAATATTGAAAAACAATTTTATAAAAATATTTTTAAATTTCTATCAGCCAATAGAGACCATATTGATTATGAGTTGTCTATCAATCTAAAAATATTTCAAATTCTTCTAGAAAAATTATATGTGTCATCATATCATGACAATGGCGACGCCTGGAAAGAAAAAATTAAAGAAATAGATAAAACAAAATACATTATTCAAGAAGCCGAATTATCATTAACTGATGATGCAAATATAGAAGACGGGTTAATAATTGCAAATCTAAATAATGATTTTCATATTTGGATAAAAAAAATAAAATATTATGAAACTATTGATGAATATATATCAATAATTAAAGATTATTTTTTTAAATATGTGAAATATAATTTATCATCTGTTCCGCTTGATGATATTAATAAGACGCAAAATGAAATAATTGGGCCTATAAAAAAACCCTTGGGATTGCCTACCGATAAATTGCTTCCTGATGAAATTCTTAAATCAAAATATGCTAATAATTTTCGTGCATCGTTGTTTTTCTTATTAATGCCTTCATTTATTAAACATAAAAAATATGCATCTGAAGATGAGGTAAGATTCTCAATTATACTCAAAGAAGATATAAGAATAACTTGCCACGAAATACTCAAAAGGCTTCTCCCTATAAATACTTTATCAGAGAGGCTAGAAACATTACATATGGATATGCAAACAAAAACGACGACGCATAAGTTTAATATCCACGAATCATGGAGCCATCTTATCAAAGTATCAATAATCTAACCGCAACCTCATAATCACAAAGCGGAAAAGCCCGGTGCAGGGCGCGCCCTGCTATGCCCCCAATGGCCTTAGCAGTTCGCGGCTGATGATGTGTTTTTGAATTTCGGTGGTGCCGTCCCAAATACGTTCAACGCGGCTGTCGCGCCAAATTCGTTCCAGCGGAATTTCGTTCATCAACCCCATGCCGCCGTAAATTTGAATCGCCTGGTCGGCGACGCGGGTTAACATTTCGGTGGCGTAATATTTGGCCGATGCAACCTCGCGATTCGCGTCCATCCCCTTGTCCAACCGGTCGGCCGCCGACAGGGTCAACCAATCGGCGCAATCGATTTCGGTTATCATTTCGGCCAATTTGAAACTGACACCTTGGAACTTGCCGATTTCTTGGCCAAATTGTTTGCGGGTCGCCGCCCAATTTAACGCCAGGTCAAACGCGCGGCGCGCCCGGCCCACCGCCATGGTGGCGACGGTCAAGCGGGTTGCGTATAACCATTTGTTCATGGTGTCAAACCCCATGCCCTCGCGCTCCACCCCGCCCAAAATTTGCCGCTGGTTGATGCGGCAATTGTCGAATTTTAAAATGCTGTTGTGGTAACCGCGGTGCGACACCGATTTGTAACCGGGCAGGCATTCGAATCCCTTCGTGCCTTTATCCACCAAAAAACAGGTGATGATTTTTTTCGTGCCCTTTTTGGTTTGTTCCTCGCCGGTGGCGGCAAACAAAATAACAAAATCGGCAATGTCGGCGTGGCTGATAAAATGCTTGGTGCCGCTGATAACAAAATCATCGCCGTCGCGCTTGGCAAATGTTTTCATGCCGCGCACGTCGGAACCAGCGTCGGGTTCGGTCATGGCCAGGCAATCCATTTTTTCACCGGCGACGCATGGCGCCAAATAATCCTTTTGCTGGTCGGGCGTGCCGGCGCATAAAATCGCCGATGGCCGACCGAAATAGGTCGCCAGGCCGTAATTGGCGCGGCCCAATTCCCGTTCCAACAATGTAAATTCCAAATGGTTCAACCCGCCGCCGCCAAATTCGGTGGGGATGTTGGCGGCGTAAAACCCCAAGTCCTTAACTTTTTTTTGTATTGCCTTGCCCAATTCGGCGGGCACGCGGTCGGTGCGTTCGACCTCATCCTCCAACGGGTAGAATTCTTTTTCAACAAATGTTCTGACCGTATTTACGATCATTTCTTGTTCTTGGCTTAATGTGAAATCCATGGTGATAACCTTTCTTTAAAAAAAATACCTAACCGATTTTGCGCCCCGCCCGTTCGGGCATGGCCAGGTTGCTTTGCGCCGCAATTAATTTTTGCAGTTTCGACAACACCGGTTCGTGCGCCGCGCAAGATTTTTCAGTTTTGTGGTCAACATGCAGGCAGAAATGTTCGGCCGTCGCCACCACCGCGCCCAATTTGTCGCCGTCCATTTTATACATATGGTGGAACAGGCGCAATTTTTTATCGCCGCCGCCCAATACTTGGCTGACAATTTGGAATCGCTCGCCCACCCGCATCTGGCCAATGTGGCAAATATGCGATTCGACGGTGAAGAAGCTAAAGCCCGAGGCGATGTAGGCGGCGTCCATGCCGATATGGCGCAGAACCGCGTCGGTCGCATTGCCAAAATTTTCCAAATAGGCAAATTCCGTCATATGTTCGTTGTAATCGACCCATTTTGGCAAAACCATGTTGGCAAATAATGGCAAGGGTTTGCTGTCGTCGATTTTTGTTTCTTGGCGATGCGCCAGGGCGTAAAGCCGGTCCTCATGTTTTTTTAATGTTTTGCCGGCCGCCATGTCGAGCGTGCGGAGCGATTGCATGATACCGATAATCGCCTCATCCCTTTGCCGTTCCATATCGCGCAGGTTTTTTGATTTCCAATCGGTCGAATTTTCCATCTGGCCGTCTGATTGCGCGACAATTTTATTCAACAATTCATCGGTTAATGGCGGTGCCTTTAACCTTGTCCAATTCCATTCCAACGCCGGGCCAAATTGTTTCATAAAATGGTGCATGCCCATTTCGCCACCGGCCAGGCGATAGGTCATGAATGTCCCCATGAAGGCCCAGCGGATACCGCAACCGAACCGCACCGCATCGTCCAATTGTTCGGCGGTGGCTTCGTTATTTTCTATCATGTGCAATGCCTCGCGCCACAGGGTTTCCATCAAGCGGTCGGCGATGAAGCCCTCAACCTCGCGGTCCATCATCAGCGGTTGAAAACCCAATGTTTCATAAAATTCCTTGGCGCGTTGCAACCATTCTTTCGATGTTTTGCCCCCCGGGCAAATTTCAAGCAACGGCAACAAATAAACCGGATTAAACGGGTGGGCGACAAAAATACGTTCGGGGTGTTTGGCCTTGGCCTGAAAAATCGACGGCAAAATGCCCGATGTCGACGACCCAATGCCAACATCGGCCGGCAGGCTTTCCGTCAATTCGGCCATGATTTTGGTTTTTAATTCGGGGTTTTCCGGGGCCGATTCCTGCACCCAATCGGCGACCTTCGCCAATTCTTGCAACGACGACACCAATTTGAAAGAACCTTCCTTGGGCAATGGACTCATCGTCATCTGTTGCCAGGCAAAACGCGCATTGTTCAAAATCGCCATGAATGATTTTTCAGCATTCGGCGCGGGGTCGAACAACACCACGTCCAAACCGTGGATAATGGCGCGCGCGCCCCAGGCACCACCGATAACACCACCGCCGATGAGCCCCAATGTTTTAACTTGACGCATTGTTTTCCCTCCCAGGATTTTTAGGCCGTGCCGCCCGTCAATTTTATTGTCCCATCATTATTGTCCCGCCTTGTCCCGCCTTGTCCGCCACTGCCCCGCGGATTTACCAAAGCCCGCTAGAAATTGCAACCGCTAGCAAGCCACCATTTGTTTTGCGACAAATAATGCCAAGCCGCTCCATCGCCCATTCCATCACCCGCCATGTAAACTCAAAAAATATGGGAAGCTAAAAAAAACGCGGCAATTATCAATGCTAACGATTTTGCAACCGCGCCAATAGCTGGTTATTCAATTCTTCGATATCTTGGTTTTTTGGCTCCTTGACCATTGTCATCACCGGCAAATGGCGTTGCATAATTAATTGATGCGCCTTGACGTTTGATTCAAAATTGGAAAGATAAGCGCCAGGGAAAGAAACCGACTTTTGCCCCTCGTAAGACCAAATCGACAACATGCGGTCTTCCTCGTAAGTAACTTTATCAATCCGCCGCCCAACCTTGGCCGCCAAATCAACATATTTTTTTGACTCGGCGTCAACGTTCGACGCCTTGTAATAACCATAACGTTGCTTGCAAAAATCGGCACGCACCGGAATGTCTTGGTAAAAACTTACACCCTCGGGGTAAAGTTGAATGACATTGCTGGGAAATAACCCGACATAAAACCACACGCCCTTGGTTTTTTCCGGAATCGCCTTGGCGCGTTTCACCGCGTTTTTATAGGCGCGCACCGACCAATATTGCGGTTGGCGTTCTTCGTCTTTCAAAAAAATACCACGCGCCAACGACACGCCGGTTTGTTGGTTATATTCATCTTCCGAATATTGATTACCATAAAGATCGCGTAAGAACGTATGAACCTTGGCCACGTGGTAACCCTCGTTATCGACATCGCGCGCCGATTTCCAATTGGCGTTTAAGGTTTCATTGCCGAGCATATCGCCCTTACCACTGGCACTGGGCACCGGCACCACGCTATCAAGCTGATAAACCTCGAACAATTTTTCATAGGGGGCAAAAATTTCAGCCAGCGATGGTTGCGGCCCCTTTTCAAAGCGGATGAAAATAAACCCTTTCCAGATTTCCATCTCAACCTGCTTCAGGCCAAATTTCTTTTTATCGATTTGGTCATAGGCGCCGGTTTGCGCCACGCCCATCAGCGAGCCATCAAGGTGATAGGTCCAGCCATGAAATGGGCAGGTTAAAATTCGGCCGCAATTACCATGGTCGCGCTCCACCAGGTTTGACCCGCGATGGCGACAAACATTATAAAACACCCGCACTTCATTATCGTTGCCGCGCACCACCAGCACCCGGTCGCCCAATAATTCATCGGTAATAAAATCGCCCGGTTTTGGAATGTTGCTAACATGGCAAACAATTTGCCAATGGGTGCGAAAAACTTTTTTAATTTCTAACTCGGTTAAATCCTTGTTATGATAGGTCCAACCAGGCAAACCCCAACGGTCTTGGTTGGTTTTAAAAAATGCTTTCGGTTCGGTCTTATTAATTAAATAGGATTCAAATTCGCGTAAAACCTCAGGGTTGGTTGCGCCGGCACCGGTGTCCACCATGCCGCCAGAAATATGTTGTTGATTGTTTATGTCGCCTTGACCTGTGTCATCATTATCTAACCATTTTTTAGTCATCTTTATACCCACCTTCGCTTATGTTCTCAGAATTTATTTTTTATACTTGTTTTTTAGCACCTCATAATGATTTTCATAATATAACCCTAAGAATTTATATGGATTATATTAACCAAATTAGTGGTTCTGATGGGCTTATATCACAATCGATAACGATTGGTAGAAAAACCCATTAATCGAATTCTAGAGAAAAAAGCCCATTTTGTCAAATTTAAAGTTTTTTGCCTTTTTCACAATCAATCAATATCGTAAATAACAGTATTAATATTATTATTAAATAAAATTATTATTATACGTTACTGGTGACCAAAAAAACAATGGATAAGCCATTAATAAAAAAATCGCGATGCATAATTTAAGCGTTTGATTTTTAAAGATAGTTTTTAAAAACAATATAAAAATCAAATGATTAAGCAAAAACAATAAATATTATAAAAATCAATCAAACACGATGATAATGACAAACATATCAACAGGTTGTTAAAAAATCTTTTTGTTAATAACCAAGCGAATAAATCACCATAGGTTCGGTGCGAATCGGGCGCGAATCAGCAATAACTTTGCCAATAAAAAATCCAAAGCAAAAAACCATGGATTATGATAAGGTTGTCCCATGGATTTTACATTGTTATTAACATGGCCTCATCACGGGTAATTTGGTTGCCAAACAAACCATTAAACAGGTAGTATATTTTAAAATGACCGACATAAAAAAAGTTTTATTGATTTCTGATTCGACCGGCGAGACATTGCAATCGCTGGCGGCGGCGGTAAAGGCGCAATTTGCCTTTCCGATTGAGGATGAATTGGAGCCGCTGATTCGCAGTCGACTGGCGCTGGAGGCCATGCTGGCGAAAATCGACGGCAAAATCAATAAGGAAAAAAAACGCCCCGACCTTATTCTTTATACCCTGGTCGAGCAAGATTTGATAAAAATGTTGGATGAGTTTTCCATCAAACATGACATACCGGTTATCGATGTGTTAAACCCGTTGATAAATAAATACGCGATGGTGTTCCATGCCGAAAGTTTATTGACGCAAAAAAAATCGACCCCGGGCGGGCAACATAGTTTGGATCGCGCCTATTTCGAACGGATAGAGGCGATGGATTTCGCCAAGAACCACGACGACGGTATGAATGTCGAAAACTTAATCGCGGCCGACGTGGTGATATTGGGCGTGTCGCGCAGTTCAAAATCGCCAACCGCTTCTTACCTTGCCAATCATCGCGGGTTAAAGGTGGCCAATATTCCTTTTTTAACCCGCGCGCAATTGCCGAAACAAATTTTTGATTTGTCGACCAATATCAAAAATGGCAAATGGCAAAAAACCATGATAGTCGGTTTGACCAAACGCCCCGAGGATTTGTTGGAAATTAGGAAATCGCGGCTTAATTTATTGGGCCAGGTTGGTTACAGCGGTTACACCGATATTGAAAAAATCATTGCCGAGAGCGAGGATTTTAAAAAACTTTGCCATCAAGAACATTGGCCGATTATCGATGTTACCCATAAATCGATAGAAGAAACCGCCGCCCATATTGTTAGGAAATGGCAGGACCGCCAGGACGCGAGCGACGCGGCGGCGAATGACGCGAAGTAATCGGGGGGATTCGCGAGGCACCCCCGCAAGGATAAAAAAACCAGCAGGCCCATGATGATTAATAAAACAGCGAGCAATAAGAACAAAAGCAAATGGTAGAAAAAAAAATTATATTGGCCTCGGCCAGTCTTAGCCGGTTAAATATTTTGCGCGGCGCGGGGTTGGATGTAACCGCCGTGCCGGCGCATGTTGACGAAACCGCGATTAAAAAAGCAATGCAGGCGGCCGGGGCGCGGGGCGAAGATGTGGCGATGAAATTGGCCGAATTAAAGGCCGAAAAAATATCAAAGCAACAGCCCGATGCGCTGGTGCTGGGGGCTGACCAATTGTTGTTATTGCTAAAAGACGGCGGCGGTGAAATTTGGTTCGATAAGCCAAAAAACCTGGCCGAGGCAAAAAATCACCTTTCGGCCTTTAGCGGCAAGACCCATTTTTTGGCGACTGCCCTGGTGATGTATCAGGGCGGCATGGCGACCTGGCGCGTGCTGGAAAAACCGGCCATGACCTGCTGGGCATTTGATGGGGTGTTTATCGATAATTATATTGCCCGCGCCGGCAATGGCATCTTGTTATCGGTCGGGGCCTATCAATTGGAGGGGCTTGGGGCGCATTTGTTTTCGCGGGTTGAGGGTGATTATTTTTCGATTTTGGGCTTGCCCCTGTTGCCGCTTCTCCGCCAATTGCGCTTGATGGCAGGTTAATGTTTCACGGGAAACATTCGATTCCCACCAAAATCTTACGCAAAAAACAACATATCGACTATCGCCATCTGGGCGTAGATGCGATTTTCTGCCTCGCGCAGGACGCGCGATTGCCGCCCGTCGATAACGCCGGCCGTAACCTCCTCGCCGCGGTGTGCGGGCAGGCAGTGGGAAAATATCGCGGATTTATCGGCGGTCGCCATCATGGCTTCATCGATGGTGAAGCCCTTGAATTTTTCCAACCTTGCGGCGCGGTCGGAATGGTTCATCGAAACCCAGGTGTCGGTGATGATGACTTTTTTGCCCTTGATGGCCTCCGCCGGTTGGTCGGTTAAGGCGATATTTTTTGGCAGGTTGTTTGGGGCATATTGTTTTGGCGCGGCCACCACCATCGGCAGGCCAAGCACCGCCGCCGCCTCAACCCAACTTTGGCATGTGTTATTGCCGTCGCCGACCCAGGCCAGGGAGACATCGTCAAACCCGCCGAATTCTTCTAAAATCGTTAGCAAGCCGGCGACGATTTGGCAGGGGTGGCTGTCGTCGGTCAGGCCGTTGATAACCGGAATGGTCGCATGTTGGGCCAGGGTTTTTAGCGTTTGATGGTGATAGGTGCGTATCATCATGCCATCGGCCAGCACCGACAATACCTGCGCCGTGTCGCTTAATGATTCGCCATGGCCCAATTGCATTTCGCCGCCGGTTATCGACATGAATTTGCCGCCCAAATAATTCATCGCCATGTAAAAACTGATGCGGGTGCGGGTTGATGGCTTATCAAAAATTCCGACCAATGTTTTGTGGGCGTAATTGTGGGTGCTGGGCGATTTTTGTTGCTGGACGGCTTGCTTCATGGCGCGCGCAACATCGACCAGCCGCAATAATGTTGCGCGGTCAAGGTCGATAATATCCAAAAAATGCTTGGTGGTTTTTTGCGTCATTGCACTTTTTAGAACTTTTGACGATGTTTGTCAAAACTAGACAATAAATTTGCCCAACTTGATTGCGCAACTTGATAGCGTAAACAAATAGGGCGAATAATAATGCCCTCAAGTAGCGCTAGCGATAGGGCAAATATTATGTTTCCCGTGAAACAATCGCCCATAATATATTTGTCTTTGCTAAAGGTTAAAAAAAGTCTAAAGATTTTGCCATGGCTATAACGGTTGCATTCACCAATCAAAAGGGCGGGGTGGCGAAAACCACCACCACCGTCAACCTGGCGACCGCCCTGGCCGCCAGCCGAAAACGCGTGTTGGTGATTGATTTCGACCCCCAGGGCAATGCCGCCACCGCCCTTGGCGTGCCGGCCAACCAAACCCTAACGATCTATGAGGTCCTGACCAACCAAACATCGATGCGCGAGGCAATGATGAAAAGCGCGGTGCCCGGGTTGTTTTATGTTTGCTCGTCCTTTAACCTGGCGGGGCTCGACCATGAATTATACGGCACCGAAAAACCCGAGTTGCGGTTGAAAAACGCCATCGAATCGGTGGCGCAAGATTATGATTTTGTTTTTATCGATTGTCCACCAAGTTTAAATTTGCTGACCGTCAACGCCATGGTGGCGGCCAATGAATTGATGATACCGATGCAGTGCGAATTTTACGCGCTGGAGGGGTTATCTTACCTGTTGCAAATGGTGCAGAAGGTCAAAAAAAACCTCAACCCAAATTTGCGTATCGAGGGAATTGTTTTTACCATGTATGACGAGCGGTCCAATTTGACCGGCGCGGTGGTGGAGGATGTCAAACAACATTTCCAAAAAGAAATTTACCAAACCGTGGTGCCGCGCAATGTGAAGGTGGCCGAGGCGCCGTCGCACGGCAAGTCGGTTTTGCTTTACGATTTAAAATCGGCCGGCGCGCGCGCCCATGTTGCCCTCGCCAAGGAATTCTTGGCGCGCCACTAGGCCGTAGGCCTAGAACCAATTTAGTTGCCACTAGCTAGGCCAGGCATGTTCATTGGTCTTACCGATAATAGGTAAGGTTTTTGTGCGGAGGCGTTATTTTTTTTCCAACCGCGCCACCACGCCGCCGGCGTGGTTGGTGGCTAGAATATCCATCCGCCATTTTTGTTTTTCGCTGTTTTTTACATCGCGCCATTCGTCGTTAATTTTTGCCCCCTTTAACAAATACAGCGGTAAATGTTTTGGCACCAGCGGCGACAACAATGGCAAAAGTTTCGGTAAGGGCAACAACGCCCGCGCGGTGATAAACCCCGGCCGTTGTTGGTCGATAAGGTCGGGTAAGACCTCCACCATTGTTCGCGCCACCACCGCGGCGTTCAGCCGCAGGTCGCCCACCATCGCCTGCAACGCCGCGGCCTTTTTATTTGTTTTTTCCACCATGATGAAACTGGGGGTTATGGGTTTGTCGCCCGCCGCTAAATAAAACCCCCAATGGATGGCCAGCGGAATCGCCGGCAAGCCATTGCCCGAACCCAAATCGATGAAACGATTATTTTGTCCTACCGCTGACGCTACTTGAGGACGATTATTTTGCCCTACCGCTTCGCTGTTTGAGGGCAATATGGTTTGCCCTATCGCTTCGCTGGTTGAGGGCAATATGGTTTGCCCTATCGCTTCGCTGGTTGAGGGCAGGCCCAAATCGCGACCAATCACCTCGGCCAACCATAAACATGGTGCCAGGTGATGTTGCCTAAAATAATCGAACGATGCAATTTGTTGCGGCGCGATAAGATTCAATTTGTCATTCCACGCGACTAACAGATGGTAATAGTTTTTTAATTGCTGGTCGGCAAGCGGCGGCGCGGATGATGGCAAATTCATAAAAAGAACAAAATAGCAACTATAATTTCGTAAATTGTTCGATGGTCAGGCCAAAACCCGACAGGCCAAGATATTGTTTTTCGTGGCGCGCCAACAGGTTGATGCGTGTTATGCCAAGTTGTTTTAATATCTGCGCGCCGATGCCAACCTCGCGCCACGCGGTTTGGCGCATCTGGTGGCTTTGGTTATTATCGCCGTGGGGTTTGTTTTTGTCGCCGTCATTGTCGGCATTATCATGGCCATGGTCACGGTGCGCCGCCACGCCAACCGCACCCTGGCGCAAATAAATTAACACCGCCGGCTTACTTGCCGCTTCCTTGGCCAAGATGCCCAGCGACATTTGCAAATCATTGTTGGTGGTAAAAACATCGTTGGGCAGGTTTTCAACCTGCAACCGCACCATCACCGGCTGTTGCGTCGTAATTTTTGCATCGCCGCCGACCGCGCCAAACACCAAGGCATAATGTTGCATCCTGTCAAATATGGTTTGATAGGTAAACAGCGTCGCCGCCACATCCTTGCCCGCTACCCCGACCATGATATTTTTTTGCTCGGTCATGGTTAATAATTGCTCGCGGCTTTGCCGATGGCTAATAATCTCGGCAATCGTCAGGGTGATAAGGTCATGGGTCGTGGCAAAATCGGTTAGCTCCTTGCCCTTTTTCACCGTGCCATCGTCATTGACCAATTCGCCAATCACACCAACATCGGGCAGGCCCGCCATGGCGGTTAAATCCACCGCCGCCTCGGTATGGCCGGCGCGGGTCAACACCCCGCCCGGTTTGGCAATCAATGGGAAGACATGGCCGGGGCGCACAAAATCATTGGCCAAGGCATTTGGGTTGGCCAATAACCGCACCGCGGTTAGACGTTCCTTCGCGCTGATGCCGGTGGTCAGGTTTTCCTTGGCGTCGATGGAAATGGTGAAGGCGGTTTGGTGCGGCGCGTCGTTATGTTGGCCGGGCACCATTTCATTCAGGGCGAGTGCCTTGGCGCGGCGCGGCGTTAATGGCGCGCAAATAATCCCCGATGTGTGGCGTATCATAAATGCCATGGCGGCCTCGCTCATGGTGCTGGCGGCGGCGATTAAATCGCCCTCGCCCTCGCGGTCGTCATCGTCCTTAACCAGAATCATTTTGCCAGCCTTTAGCGCGGCCAAGGCCTGTTCGATATTATCGCGGTTGTTGTCGGCCATGTTATTTATCCCTTAGGAATCGATTGGTGGCCGAAACGATAGCTTTCAATGATGATACATCGATACTGCGGTCTTCGCCCACGCCGTGCAGAACCGGGTTAACACCGCCGTTGTTGGTGCCATTGTTATTGCGACATTCCATGTAGGTAATGGCGGTCGCC
>JASGCL010000002.1:7404-17210 GCA_030054115.1 Hydrotalea sp. | reverse complement strand
GCCGTTGTTGGTGCCATTGTTATTGCGACATTCCATGTAGGTAATGGCGGTCGCCCCCTGGCCCGCGCCCAGCGCATGTTCGCTGTAATCGATAATGTCCAACGACAGGCCGCTGTCGCGGTTGATGGCGGGCAGGAAAGCCTGCAACATCGTTTCGCCCTTGCCGGTTAATACAATGTCCTTGCCCTGTTTGGTCAGGGCAAATTCGCAAACCATCACGCCATCACTGCTTTTTTCGGTGATGGTAAAATGCCGCCATTGATAAACACCATTTTTATCATTGAGGTAGGTTTCATAAAAACAATCATGGATTTCTCGCGACGACACCTCGCCCAAATCCATGTCCTCTTTTTTTTCTGATAATTTTTGCACCACGTTTGAAAATTCTATCTGCAGGCGGCGCGGTAATTTTATCCCATGGTCGGTTTCCAACACGAACGCCACCCCGCCCTTGCCCGATTGGCTGTTGATTCTAATCACCGCCTCATAACTTGCGCCAATATCGGCCGGGTCAATCGGCAAATATGGCACCTGCCATTGCGGGCTGTTGCTATCCTTCATTGCCTTTAACCCCTTGTTGATGGCGTCTTGGTGCGACCCGGAAAAGGCGGTGAAGACCAACGCGCCGGCATAGGGGTGGCGGTCGGCCACCGGCATGCGATTACAAAATTCGGCCACCGCCACCAAATCGCGAATATCAGAAAAATCAATACCGGCGTCGACCCCCTGGCTGACCAAATTAAGCCCGAGGGTTACCAAATCGACATTGCCAGTGCGCTCGCCATTGCCGAACAACGTGCCCTCAACCCTGTCCGCCCCCGCCATCAATCCCAATTCGGTGGCGGCAATGCCGGTGCCGCGGTCGTTGTGGGGGTGGAGCGATAAGACAACCGCGTCGCGCCTTGTAAAATGGCTGTGCATCCATTCTATCATATCGGCGTAATGGTTGGGGGTGGCGATTTCCACCGTCGCCGGCAGGTTAAAAATAATCGGTTTTTCCTTGGTTGGCTTGACGATATCCTGCACCGCCTCGCACACCTCCAAGGCATAATCCAATTCGGTTTGGGTGAAGCTCTCGGGTGAATATTCAAAACGCAAATCGGTGCCGACAATTTTTTCCGCCGCCGCCATGATAAGCCGCGCCCCGTGGCAGGCAATGTCCTTGACGGCTTTTTTATCGGCGTTGAAGACGACGCGCCGTTGCAGGGTCGATGTCGAATTGTAAAAATGAATGATCGCCCGTGGGTAGCCCTTTAGCGCGGCAAAGGTTTTTTCAATCAAATGGTCGCGGCATTGCACCAACACCTGGGGCCAGACATCATCGGGGATAAGGTCGTTGTCGATTAAATGCCGCGCAAAATCAAAATCTGGTTGGCTGGCCGAGGGGAAGCCGATTTCGATTTCTTTATAACCAATCGCGCAAAGTTTTTTAAACAGGCGGGTTTTGCGTTCGATACCCATCGGTTCGACCAATGCCTGGTTGCCATCGCGCAAATCGACCGAACACCAAATGGGCGATTTGGTAATTTGCTTGTCGGGCCATTGCCGATTTTTTAAATCTATCGGCGGCGTTGCCTGGTATTTATGAACAGGCATGGCGCGGCCGTGTTTGGGTTGTTGAGCCATGGTAAAAATAGGGTATAATTATATAGGGATTATATAAGGGATTGTGGCCGCCGTTTCAACCGAAGAAATCCAAACCCTGAGCCAAGATGATGTGGGTGTGACAGGCATCCCCCGATGGTGGCCATCATTTTTTTTGCCTTTTGACCGCCGAATCGGTTATAGCCAATAACCATAGGCACAAAAATTAAAAAAGCGACAAATTAAGACAGCCATGAAAGACCCAAAATCACCCGCCACAACAACCCCGGCCCTACCCGCGCGCAAGCAGGTGTTGGGGCGTGGCCTTTCGGCATTATTGGGGGAGATGGAGCGCGAGGTGCCAATCCCCAATCAACAACCGGCGAGCGGCAACCAAGGCAACGATGGCTTACGCAACAACATGGTGGCCAGCATGGCGGCGGGTGGCGCGGCCGATAACCGCAAATACCGCGAGGTGGCGGTGGCGTCGATTACCCCCAATCCCAAACAACCGCGCAAAAATTTTAATAGCGATAAATTGCAAGAGCTGGTCGAATCATTAAAATTGCGCGGCGTGATACAACCGCTGTTGGTGCGGCCGCACCCCAATAACGCGGAGGCCTACGAATTGGTGGCGGGTGAACGCCGCTGGCGCGCGGCGCAATTGGCCGGCCTGCATCTGGTGCCGGTGATTGTTAAGGATTTGGACAATGCGCAAACCCTGGAATTATCGCTGATTGAAAACCTGCACCGCGATGATTTAAACGCCATCGAAACGGCCGAGGCCTTCCAACGATTGATTGACGAATTTAATCACAGCCATGAATCGCTGTCAAAAATTTTGGGGCGCAGTCGGTCGGCCCTGACCAACGATTTGCGTTTATTGGCATTGCCGCGCGAGGTTAAGGAATTGATAAAAATTGGCCAATTGTCGGCCGCCCATGGCCGTAACTTGGTGGGGGTTGATAATGCGGAAGGCCTGGCGCGGCAGGTCATGGCCGAACAATGGTCGGTGCGCCGGTTGGAACAGGAAGTAAAACATTGGAAGGGCAACAGCGAACAAACCGCCAGCGGCAAAGATAATGGCAAATCTGCCACCGGCCGCGACCCCAATCTAGGCGACATTGAAAATCGCTTAACAAAAATTTTGGGGTTGCGGGTAATGATTAAAACCAAGGGCGGTTCAAAATCGGGGAGCATGACGATAGAATTTAAGGACGGCGGCCAATTGCAAAAAATCATTCAATTGCTGACGAAGAAATAGAAATAATTTTTTGGAGGTTTTTCCCGACGCCGGGAAAAACCCTGAAGATGTTAGAACGAGAAAAAAACAATTATCTAAATCGAAGAAATAATTCATGCCCGAATTGCCAGAGGTTGAAACGGTCCGCGCGGGCTTGGCGGCGCGACTTATCGGCCAAGAAATAAAAGATATATTTTGGTCGGGCAAAAAAATGCGCCGCGCGCTTGCCGACGGCGAAAATAATGATGCCGCGCAAGAAAAATCATTGCAAAAAAATTGGCGCGGGCAAAAAATTCGCCAGGTAACGCGCCGCGCCAAATATATTGTTATCAACGGCCATGATGATGGGCGGGTGTTGCTGTGCCATTTGGGGATGAGCGGTTTTTTTCGTTTTGTGCGCCATAATGATGAGGAATTTGGCTTGCTGACCCATTTGCTCAGCGACGAAAAAAAATTAAAACACCACATGCGCGCCAAGCATTTGCATGTTTTGATATTGCTGGATAATGCGCTGGTGGCATTTTACGACCCGCGACGTTTTGGCTTTTTGTCCGACGTGGCGACCGATGATTTGCCGCATCACCCGTCGTTGCGCACCCTTGGGGTTGAACCCATGGTGGCGACGCTTGATTACCTGTGGGGTGCGTTGCAACAATATAACCTGTCGCTAAAATCGTTTTTATTGAATCAAAAAATTATTGTCGGCATCGGCAATATTTACGCCGCAGAAATTTTGTGGCTGGCTGGCCTGTCGCCGAAAAAAAATTGCCGTAAGGTAAAAAAACCCGAGGCCGAAAAATTGCTCGCCGCCATAACCGTGGTGCTTAAAACCGCAATTGAAAAGGGCGGGTCGAGCTTTTCCGATTTTCAAAATATCGATGGTGAGTTGGGTTATTTCGCCAGCGAATGGCGCGCCTATGGCATGGCGGGCAAACCATGTGCGCAATGCGCGGCCAATAAAAACAGCTCGGCCAAGGCGCGCCCGGCAAAGGCGGTGATAAAAAAATTTGTCCAGAATGGCCGCACAACATATTATTGCCCCCAGCATCAAAAATAGCTATGATAAAAACATGACCGAGGTTTTACAAAAAATAGATAAGGGCGTTCTGACCCTGACGCTCAATCGACCTGAAAAATTAAATGCCTTATCCGACAGCATGATGACGACGTTGCAGGCGGCGATTATTGACGCCGATAAAAACGATGCGGTGCGGGTGGTGGTGGTGCATGGCGCGGGGCGCGGGTTTTGCGCCGGTGCGGCGATTGACGAAATGGCAAAAAAATCGGCCAAGGATTTACAAACCGAACAATTTATTACCAAAAATTGGGAAGCCTTGGCGCAATGCACCAAACCGACCATCGCCGCGGTGCATGGTTTTGCCTTTGGCGGCGGTTTAGAATTGGCGATGATGGCCGATATAATTATCGCCACGCCCGATGCAAAATTGGCCCTGCCCGAAATTACATTGGCGGTTATGCCCGGGGCGGGCGGCACGGCGCGGCTGTCGCGCCTTATACCATCGCAAATGGCGCGTTATCATATTTTAACCGGCGAGCGATTTTCGGGCGAGCAAGCCATGGCATGGGGTTTGGTGGCAAGGGTTTTTGCTGACGATGCGATAATGCCGGCGGTTGAAAAAATCGCCACCACCATGGCACAGTATTCGCGGTCGGCGTTGCAATCCATCAAGGCGTCGTTGCGCGACGCGTTGGAATTACCCTTGGCCCAGGCTATCAAAAACGAACGGCAACGATTTTACAATTTGTTTGATAGCGATGAGCAAAAAACCGCGATGGAAAAATTCTTGCAAAAGAAATAAAAAAAAGGGGCGTTGTCGCCAACGCCCCTTTTTACATGCTGAAAATTTTTTTTTAGAAGGTATAACCAACTTTGAAACTAACCGCGTAAACAAACGGGTCATGTTGAAGCGTTGAGGAAAATTTCCCCGTCACGTCATCAATTTTTATTTCGTTGCCGTCGGCATCATAAATACGTTGATCACCAGTGCTTGGCTTGATGTAGGCCATGAATTTGTTATCCAACGAAAAGGCCAAGGAATCAGAAAAATCGTAAGAAAATTCAAACCCCCCGCCCACCACGGTATCGATGTATTTGGTGACGACATAACCATTGATTGGCAAATCATAACCATAGCCATCGAAAGGTTCTTTGGCGGTTACAACTTCATTATCAAACGCCACACCCAACAAGAAGCTGGGTATCATCGAGAATTTTTTTGCCGCCTTGATACGATAGCCAAGCCGCGTGTAGATAGCGATTTTTGACACGTTAGCATCGGTTTCAAAATTAATTTTTTCGGGCAAGCCCTTACCAAACAAGGCATTGACCCCCAAATCAACAAACAGGTTGTTGTATCGGTAACCGATGGAGGTATCAACCCCACCAAGCACCAAGGTGTCAATAATCCCGCTAGCGTTTTTTTGACTAAAGACGCCGAAGCTAGGCGCAAGGCTTAGGTTTAACCCCAAGCTAGTTTCTGCCTTCGCACTGGATAAAATGGCCAGTGATATGGCAGTTGTTAATAATAGTTTTTTCATGGTTAATGTCCCCTTTCCATGTAATAAAAAAATGACCACCAGACTGACAGAATGTCAACCCCAATGGTTATAGATGCTCTATACTACGCTTCGTTTAAATCGTCAATCATTTTTTAGTTGTTTTTGTGATTTTATGTATTTTAAACAACTAATAATAATAAAAAACATAGGCAAACAAAGACAAATAAATACAAGAAATATATTTTAGGTTGATGGGTTTTTTTATTCTCTAGGGCTGGCGGCAAGTTGGTGCCGTGGAATGGAATTGCTGGTGCCGTGGAAGGGAATTGAACCAGCTTGCCCGACCAACATGTCCCACGCATTACGAATAGCTGATTTTGGAATACAAGGTGGCTGGTGCCGTGGAAGGGAATTGAACCCCCGACCCACGCATTACGAATGCGTTGCTCTACCAACTGAGCTACCACGGCACGGCACACCATTAACAAACGGCATAGAATTTTGAAAGCTAGGATTTTTTATAAAGCCGAGAATAACCCCGACCGCAGGCGCAACGAATGGCTTGGCTCTAGCCACCTTAAGCTACCACGGCACGGCACACCATTAACAAACGGCATAGAATTTTGAATCCGCAAGGCGCGCCCAAGAAATAATAATGCCCCCAACCATCGCAACCATTTATGGCTTGCCGGGTTTTTCACTGAAGTGATTTTTTAATTTGTCGCCCACGCCCTTCCACTTGTCGGCGTCGGCCGGCACGTCACCTTTTTTTAATATGTTGGGCCAAACTTTTGCGTATTGTTTGTTAAGGTCGAGCCAAGCCTCGGCCTCCTTCACTGTGTCGGGCAAAATGGCATCGGCCGGGCATTCGGGTTCGCACACCCCGCAATCGATACATTCATCGGGGCTGATAACCAGCATGTTTTCACCCATGTAGAAACAATCCACCGGACAAACCTCAACACAATCTTGGTAAAGGCATTTGATACAATTTTCGTTAACGATGTAGGTCATGGTCTCGTCTCTAAGGTTGCTTTACAATTTTTTTGTCTTGTAATCAAGTTGCCGCATAATTATTTTGGTGGTTAATTTGTTTTTTCCGCTACCCCAGCGTCGGCGAAGGTGGCCATGCCGTGGTGGCATTGCAACGCGCCGCGTAATATCTGTAACGCGACCACGCCGCCAGTGCCCTCGCCCAGCCGCAACCCCAAATCAACCAGCGGCTCCTTACCCAATTGTTTTAACAACATCGCGTGGCCGTGATAGGCATCTTGGTAAGCCGTGTTTTTCTCCGCGGCTTTATCATGCCAACCCTGCGGGCAATGGGGCGTCATCACCCCGGCCAAGACATGGGTGCTATCGTTGAAACAGGACGTCAAGCAGGCAAAGGTTGCGACCGTGACATAACTATCCAATATAATTGGTATATGGTGGTAAAGACCGGCGATGATGGCACCCATGATACCGGCCATTTCAAACCCGCCAAAAAATTGCAATGTCTCGAGGCCCTTTTTACCGGCGAAGAGTTTTTGATATTGCGCCACGCCCTGGGCAACGGCCGATTGTTTGTGGGCCAGGGTTTCGTCGTTGATGCCGGTGCCGCGCCCGACCCAATGGGCGACATCGCCACCATATAAACAATGGCAAATTGCGCTGGCGGCAGTTGAATTGCCAATCCCCATTTCACCCAACACCACCAGGTGTGTGTTTTTATCAACCGCGTCAAAACCAGTTTTTAATGCCTGGCAAAATTTTTCTTCCGTCATCGCCGGCGTCGGTTCGGTCATGGTGGCAAAATTGTTGGTTGGTTGCAAATCATTCATGCTGATGACATTTAATTTGGCGTTGGTCCAACGCGCCATCTGGTTAATGGCGGCACCGCCATCGTTAAAGTTTTTTACCATCATCGCGGTGACAATCGGCGGAAAGGCCGACACCCCGCCATCAACCGCCACACCATGGTTACCGGCAAATACCAATATGGTGCTTAGCAATTTTTCGGACGATATATTGTCATAAACACCGCGCGTTTTGTAAAACCATTGGCTTAAATCCTCCAACCGGCCGAGCGACCCGGCAGGTTTGGTCAGGGCGTTTTCGCGCGCCGCGCAAGCCATTGCCGCCGCCGCTTGCTTGGCGGAAAAACCCTGCATTGCATGCTCAATGGTGGTTAATAAACCACGCCAATCGGCTAGGGTCTTTAGGTTGTTGTTTGGCTTATTGGTCATTATTTTTCTTTCGTGGCGGGTTTGCAACTTCATCCCCGCGCCCGCTTGGTGGGGCTGGCCAATATTGGGCTAGCAAATAAGGGCGGGCTTATCAAATGAATCATGTCATGTCGCGCCATATGTAATGTAACGCGCTTATTACCTCAATCGATTATTAAGCATGACAATCAATTATTGGTTGATGTTTTGCTTGACAAGTTTTTTTATATGTTTATAATTTGTCACTATGAAGTTGTATGGTCGCATTGGAACTGGCGTTGCCGCGGTGGAGGCTCTGTTCCACGAGCTGGAGGTGCCCCACGAATATGTTGAGGTGCCGGTCAGCAATGATGGCTCCTACCGCCTTGACCCGGCGTTCCTTGGTATTAACCCGATGGGCCAGGTGCCCTATATCGAATGCGACGATGGCACGACCATGGCCGAATCGGCCGCCATGATGGTCGCCATCGCCGACCGGTTTGGTCGCAACAAAATGGTTAGTCATGGGCTTTATATCCCCAGCGCGGACGACCCAACGCGCAATGCCTATATGCGGTGGATGGTGTTTTTCGCTAGCGGCGTTTATTACCACCATCTTTTTTATGCCTATTCTAATCGTTATGTTTCATCCCCCACGGCGCAGGGCGAATTGCGCACCAACAGCCTGCGCGAGCTTGATAGATTGTTTGATTTTGCCAGCAGTCAATTGGGCAATCAACCCTATTTTTTGGGCGAGGATTGCTCGCCATTTGATTTATATGCCGCGATGTTATTTGCCTGGCACCCCGATTGGGCAACATTTGCCAAGAAAAAACCATTGATAAAGGAATTTTGCAAAAGGATCTTTACCCGCCCCAAATCACAGAAAACGTGGGAAAAACATGAGTTATTAGGCCTGGTGCAATAGATTGTGCAGGGGGTTGGCGTAAATTGGCAGTAAATTGGTGGGGTTGTGCAATAATCAGCCAATAAAAACCCGTCATAAAAACAAAAATACCCTTGCAAAGCGAATGAAAAAGCCCTAGCATGCAATAAGAAGGGCGGGGGACAACCCGAACAAACACAATGGGGACAATCATAGGGACAAATGCGTCTGACATGGGTAAAACCATGGGTAAAAACATGGGCGCGAGCACAATCATCAACACCACTACCACCACCACAAAAACAAGTAAAAAAATACCTTTTTTAGTTAAGGTTGATAATTTTATTTCTGATAACAACGCCTTTGGCCGTTGGGTGAAGCGTGTATGGTTAAAAAAATTTAGAGACAAGCTACTTTATAATTTCTTGGCCTGGCGTTATCGCGATGACGATTGGGTTTTTATGAATTATGGCTATGGGCCAAATAGGCGCGAAAAACTATTTCCGTTACAAAAACAAGATGTCGCCGATAGATATTGTATCGAAATGTATCGCTTGATAGCGAAAAAAGTTGATTTGCGTAATAAATTTCTGTTGGAGATTGGCTGTGGCCGTGGCGGCGGCGCGTCGTTTTTGGCGCGTTATTTTAAACCAAAAAAAATTACCGCGATTGATATTGCCAAACAGGCCATTCGATTTTGCCGTAACAAATATAAAAATATTGGCAACTTATCATTTTACACCGGCGATGCTGAAAAATTGTTTTTTCTTGACGCCAGTTTTGACGCCGTTATCAATATCGAATCGGTGCAGGGTTATGGCGATGTTGAAAAATTTTTGGCTGAGGTCAGACGGGTCTTAACAAAAAATGGGCATTTCTTTTGCGCGACATTTTTGCCGCCGCCAGAATTGCAATTGTTGCAAGAATCCATCAAGGCGTCGGGTTTAAAAATTATTGAAACCACCAATTTGACGCCCAATGTATTGGCCGCGTTGGATGCCGATAACGATAGGAAAAAAGCGATGATAGATAAAAAAGTCGACAAAAAATTGTTAAAAGATTTTTATGAATTTGCCGGCCTGAAGGGCAGTCAACATTATAGAAATTTTGCATCGGGCAAAATGCTTTATTATAGTTTTTTGTGCCAAAAAATATAATTGCTGGCCAATGATGCGGCGTCATGGTGGGTGATGTCGGGCGCGTGGCGGATTGACAAACGCCACAAAGCCTTATAAAGACATAAGATGGAACAGAAGGATAAAACGCCCGATTTATCACTATCGCTGGCCCTGACCTTTGACGATGTTTTGTTGGTGCCACGCAAATCCTCGGTATTGCCAAAAGATACCGACCTGGCGACTTGCCTGGCTTACGGCCAGACAGATAA
>JASGCL010000002.1:0-7304 GCA_030054115.1 Hydrotalea sp. | reverse complement strand
TATTGCCAAAAGATACCGACCTGGCGACTTGCCTGGCTTACGGCCAGACAGATAAGGCGGCTTACGGCCAAAATAACAAATCACCCGGCGCGGGCGGCATTAACCTGCAATTACCAATTTTATCGGCGGCGATGGATACCGTCACCGCCAGCAAAATGGCGATAATCATGGCGCGGCGCGGCGGCATGGGCGTTATACATAAAAACATGTCAATCGCCGACCAGGCCGATGAGGTCAGGCGCGTCAAACGCGCCGAGAGCTTGATGGTCGAAAACCCCATCACCATTCGCCCCGACATGACATTGGGCGCGGCGCGGGTGTTGATGCGGCGGCACAAAATTACCGGCTTTCCAGTGGTCGATGGTGACAATAAATTGGTGGGGATTTTAACCCATCGCGATGAACGTTTTTGCGACGATGAAACCCTGACGGTCGATAAATTGATGACGCGCGACCTTGTCACCGCAGCCAAAAACATCACCAAGGGCGAGGCCGAAAAATTGCTCCACCAGCATCGCATCGAAAAATTATTGATTGTCGATGGTGCGCGTTGCGTCGGGTTGATGACCGCCAAGGATTTAAGCTCGCTGACCGAAAACCCGGGGGCGAGCAAAGATAAAGACGGCCATTTGCGCGTCGCCGCCGCCACCGGCGTGGGCGATGCGGGTTATGAACGGGGTGCGGCCCTGGCGGCGGCCGGCGTTGATATGCTGGTGATTGACACCGCCCATGGCCACAGCGACGGGGTGATGGCGCAGGTAAAAAAATTTCGCGCCGAATTTAACAACCTGATAATTTGCGCCGGCAATGTTGCCACGGCCGAGGCAGTGCGCGATTTGCACGCCGCCGGGGCCGACGTGGTTAAGGTCGGCATTGGCCCGGGTTCGATATGCACGACGCGGATAGTCGCCGGCGTCGGCGTGCCGCAATTAACCGCCATTATGAATTGCGCCGGCATTGCCCGCGCGTTGGGCGTCAGTATTATTGCCGACGGCGGGTTGCGCCATTCGGGCGACATGGCCAAGGCCTTGGCCGCCGGGGCCGACGCGGTGATGATTGGTGGCTTGCTGGCCGGCACCGACGAATCGCCGGGCGATGTTTTCGTTTACGAGGGGCGGTCTTACAAAACATATCGCGGCATGGGGTCAACCGGCGCCATGGGGGCGGGCAGTGCCGACCGTTATTTCCAAGAAAATGTTTTAGAAACCATGACCATGACAACGGAGCGCAAGGACAATGTTGATGGCGCGGGCGAGGACACCCGCCGCACCGCCGCCGATAAATTCGTGCCCGAGGGGGTCGAGGGGCAAGTGGCATACAAAGGGGCGGCGTCGGCCGTGTTATACCAATTGGCCGGCGGTTTGCGGTCGGCGATGGGTTACACCGGCGCAAAAAACTTGGCCGAATTACGCACCGCACAATTTTGCCGCATCACCACCGCCGGCGTTATCGAATCGCACCCGCACGACATCACCATAACGCGAGAACCGTAGGCCATTATATTATCAAAAAATTTCCCTGAAATTTGTTGATTGCCGTTATTTTCTTTATCGCGCGGGCAAAGCCCGCCCGATGCAGTCGTGGGCGTCTTCACTTGCTTGTAAATTATCAAAAAATTGCTCCGCCAATAAATTCGCCCTATCACTGCGTTACTTGAGGGCGGGTTCATGCGCCCAACTTGTTTTATTTTATTCACGCGAAGTAGTCGCACTCAAGTAGCGAAGCGGTAGTGCAAAATAATTGCGCCCGCGTGAATGCAGGCACCAGACCTCACTTGCTTCTATATTGCGCGCTAGGCCTAGAACCGGCTGGTTTGGGTTTTTTTGTGAGAAGGTCGCTATTTCACAATATAGTTGATGAAAAAATTCTGCACTCAAGTAGCGAAGCGGTAGTGCAAAATAGTGGTCGCACTCAAGTAGCGAAGCGGTAGTGCAAAATAATTGCGCCCGCGTGAATGCAGGCACCAGACCTTACTTGCTTCTATATTGCGCGCCTCTTTTCTCACGCTCAACCCGTCGCGTAAAAAAGGGCGGCGTTTTTTTTAAAATTACCTCGGTTAATTTGACCGCGAGGGAAAATAAATAATTTATAAAATAGCTATAATGGCTACGTTGGGAATGAGGGTAGTTGCCTAGCCATATGATATAGGAGGCAAGGGCAATGAATGTTGAGGGTTTTTTTTCCACGTCCGTGGGCCGGGCGGGGTGCGCCGGTTTTTGTCGTGGTTTTTTTACGCGCGGTGGCGGCGCGGTTAAGGGTAAATATCTTGCGGTAAGGTTTTTATTTTTATCGCTCGCCCTGTTACAAATCATGGTTGGCGCGGTTGCGGCGCGCGGCGCAACGGGTGGCGATGACGTGAAAACCACCCGGGTGGAATTTTCGCTGGCGCCGGCGGCGGCATATTTCCTGTATCGTGAATATGAATCGGATAAAAATGATAATATATTTATGGATATTTCGGGCGCGGTGGGCGGGGTTGAAAGCAAGTTAACTTTTATGTTTTACCCCAAAGATTTAGGTTTTATTTTTACACCATTTGATATGGCGGTTTATACCGGCATTCAAATGACGTATCGCGGGCAAAATGGTAATTCGCGAGACAGCCAATATGGTTCGTTGGTTACCCAGGTTGATAATATTTTTCTGTTTTGGGCGCGGGCATTGGTCGGGCCGACCATTTCGTTTTTCAATAATTATCGCGTTAATTTGTTGTCGGGCATGGGGTATAAATACACGGCAAATCAACGGGAGGATTCGACGCGATATGCACGCACCAACCATTTGTTTTATGTGCCGTTGGTTTTACAATTTCAATATAGCACCGATGGTTTTTCGTTGTTGGCCAATGCCGAATATGATTTTTTTGTCAGCGGCGTGCAACGTAGCCACGCCGTGGCGTCGTTCGATGATTTTAACAACAGCGCCCGGGCTGAACGCGCCGAAAAAAATTTAATCATGCCGCAAACCCGCGGTTACGGCGCGCGCGCCTATATCGAAATTAACATTCATCACATCACCGTGACGCCATTTTTTAATTATTTTTGGGTCGATGATTCGGTGCAGGTGGCGGGGCAATACACCGGCGAATCCAGCGGCCACGGTTACGCCCAGGGAACATATGGCGAGCCCCGCAACATCACCATCGAAACCGGCGCGCGGTTGGGTTACAATTTCTAGGCAATATCATGCGCGCAATAGGCGCGCGAAACTGCCGCAGTCGAGGCAAAGAGCTGTTTTTTATGCAAAAAAGGCTATTTTTTTATTTGACTCCCCCAAAAGAATCACCAATAATTGCAAAAATTGTTAAAAACAAGGGGGCATGCTATTATTGGGGAATCACGCCTATGATGAGATTGAAGAGCTTTCAAATAAAAGATTATAAATCAATACAGGACACTGGAATTGTAGAAGTGCCTGAAGATTATAATTTGGTGGCGTTGTTAGGGCAAAATGAATCAGGCAAGAGCGCAGTGTTGGAAGCATTGCGAGATTTTCAAAAACAAGAAATTAGCGAAGAAGCTTTACGAGATACAAATATTGCTTCCATTGCTTGTAGCTATAAAATAACAAATAAAGAAAATTTTAGAACAAGATTACAAAATAGTCTAAAAAATTTTCTAAGTCGAAGAGGCGAGAATTTTGAAAAAATAGATTTAACGCTCACTCTAGATAAATTGGATGTAATAAAGTTGATATTTTCTTCCGAAGATGATGAATTAACCATAGATGATAATTCTTATAATATAATAAGCGCATCTATTCCTGATAAAGAATCGCCTAGCGATGAAATAACTCCCTCTGCTACACAAAAAATTTTTAATATAGCCCAAGAAAAATTGGCAGAGCTTATTTGGAGTAGGTGCACACCAGCAATAAAATTTTTTAATGGTCGCGCTCCTATGTTGCCAGATAGCATTACGATTGCTGATTTGACAAAAAAAGACAATAACGAAGAAGGCTATCAGGCGGTTAAGAATTTTGAAAGAATTCTTGGTATTAATTTAGCAGAAATCAGCGGCTCTAGTAATCAAAAAAAAAGAGATGAGGAAGTTCGCTGTAGTAAAATAATATCAGATATGTTTAATAATAGTTGGCGACAAAGGCTTCATTTTGAGAATTCAGGAGAGGGCGCGCTTATTAAATTTTCTTTTCAGGAGGGCGGTGGCAATCAGCCAGGCCCCCGCATTGATTTTTTTATCAACACTCAATCAGATAAACATTTAAAACCTAGCCAAAAAAGCTTGGGATTTTCTTTATTTTTTTCTTTTTGGTTAGAAATGCAAGGTCAAGGAAGCATAATCTTTTTATTAGATGAGCCAGACCAGCATTTACACATTAAAGCACAAGAAGATTTATTAAAATTTTTAGAAGA
Organism: Hydrotalea sp.; assembly: GCA_030054115.1. NCBI lineage: Bacteria > Pseudomonadati > Bacteroidota > Chitinophagia > Chitinophagales > Chitinophagaceae > Hydrotalea > Hydrotalea sp. The sequence continues at coordinate 2,932 of JASGCL010000002.1, read as the reverse complement.
GATTAGCGATAATAAAGATGACCAACAAGTGCAAATTATTTACAGCACCCACTCGCCATTTTTGATTAATGTTGATAAAAAATTATACAGAAATAGAATAGTGATTAATAAAAAAGAGGAAGGCACGCAGGTCAATTTGGTTTCAAAGCCTGTAGAAAATAATAATGGATATGATGCAATAACACCAATAACGCGCGCCATGGGCATAAGTAATAATTTTAATTTCTCATTTAATGAAAAAGTGGTGATATTAGAAGAAATTTCCGGTTTTTATTATATGGAGGGGATGAGAAAATTATTAGGGATAGACAAATCTTATAAATTTATTCCAGCTACAGGCGCAGGCAATATCCCATCCATTGTTTCTTACGCAATAGGCTATGGGTTGGAATGGTTAGTGGTTATGGATAAGGACAATGACTCAGATGAGCGAAGCGTAATTAGCAAAAGAATTTATGGCGAGCTATTAAAATTTTTTAACAATGAAGACGACGCTCAGGAAAAAATAAAAATTTTAAAATTTTCAGAAATAGAACATATGTTTGAAGAAACAGATTTTAAATTATTTAGAGGTGAACGCTCCATAAAATTTGAAAAGGGCAAGGCCTGTATAAGCAAAGATAAGCCTATGTTAGCGGCATCGTTCTCAGCAAAAATAGATAATGATAATATTAAAAAAGAAGATATTTCAGAAATTGCTCAAAAAAATTTTAAAGAAATTTTTGATTTTATAGATAAAGGATTTACAAAATAAACCCTATAACCAAAAAGCTGAAAAGCCCGGTCGTAGGGCGGCCTGCGCTCAAGCAGCGAAGCGATAGCGCAAAATAATTGCTACCACTGCTTTTTTAGGTTGAGTTTGTCGCGGACGGCTTGGGGGCCCATGATTTTTGCCCCCATGTTTTCCAAAATGGTGCGGGCGCGTTTTACCAATTCTTCGTTGGTGGCAAATTGCCCCTTGCCCAGGTAAATGTTGTCTTCCAACCCAACGCGAATGTTGCCGCCGGCCATGGCGGTAACCCCAACCCACGGCAATTGGTTGCGCGAAATGGCGAACGACGACCAAACGCAATCTTTCGGTAATTGGTGCACCATCGCCATCAACGTGGTTATGTCGGCCGGCGCGCCATATGGAATGCCCATGCATAATTGAATCATGGCGGGGGATGCGATAAGCCCCTCCTCTATCATGTTTTTTGCCAGCCACAAATTGCCGGTGTCGAAAACTTCCAATTCGGGTTTTACGCCCATGGCCTGAACCTGCTTGGCCATTTCGCGCAAAATTGGCGGCGTGTGGCAAGTGATGTAATTGGCGTCGCCAAAATTGAGCGACCCGCAATCGAGCGTCGTAATTTCGGGCAGGCATTGCTTCACGTGTTTTAAACGTTCCGTCGGGCCGACCATGTCGGTGGTGTTGGCCAACGGCACCGGGTTTTCAACCGAACCAAAGCTGATGTCGCCGCCCATGCCGGCGGTGAAATTTAACACCACGTCGATTTTTTGTTTTTTAATTTCGTCTAAAATTTGTGGGTAAAGTTCCTGGCCGCGGATTCCCTTTTTCGTTTTTTGGTCGCGGGCGTGAATATGGCAAATGGCGGCACCGGCGCGGGCGGCGGCGGCCACGTTGTCGGCAATATCCTTTGGCGTGGTGGGAATGTTGGGGTGTTTGTCCTCGGTCGCGCCACTGCCGTTAATGGCGCAGGTAATAAATGGTTCGAAATTCATCATGGTTTTTTTGAATGGTCAATTTTATTGGTTGTTAATTGTAATTCATTCTTAGGCAAAAATCCATGCCGGCGCAAGTTTTTTTTTGATGCAAAAATAGCGGTGAATCATTGCAATATGTCGCCCAACACGGCGGCGATGGACGGCGGCAAATCCTCGGCTATCATGCCAAATTGATGTTGGCGCGCGGCCGCCGCGTGAATGAATGCCCCGGCCGATGCCGCCAGGAAACCATCCATGCCCGTGCCGCCCCCGCCCATTATGCCGCGCCCGACCCCGGCCGACAATATGGCGGCGATAACGCCCGATAAAACATCGCCACTGCCGCCGGTGGCCAAAATACTGGGGCAGTTTTTTAAAACACTGACACGGGTGGGCGCATGGGTTGGGGCATGGGTTGGCGCGGCGCGGGGGGCGTGCGCGCCGTGGCGGATTCGCCGAATGGCGTGGCGACGACGGTGGTTGCGCCCTTTAACAACACCACCGCCCCCAAATATTCGGCGGCTGACGCGGCGCGGGCGATTTTTGCCGCGTCGTTTGATTCGGCATCGCGGGCGGCATCACGGGTGGCATCGGGGGAGGCATCGCGGGCGGCATTGGGGGCGGCATCGGGGGCGGCATTGGGGGGTGGCATGGCGGGAATGTTCAAGGCGGCTAATTCGCCGGCGTGCGGGGTGAAAATAATGTTGGGGTTGGGGTGTTGTTGCAACGCACGGCGCAATAATGGTGCGCGGTTGGCGAACGCGGTTATGCCGCCGGCGTCGACCAATGTTGCACGGCCGGTTTTTATGGCGGCCAAAACATCGCGCCGCGTGGCGCGGGTGGCGGCGCAACCGGGGCCGATGACAATAACCTGCGCCCGGTTTTGCCGCGCCGGCGACAAACATGTGCGCCAAACATTGCGCTGAAAAATAAAAGATTCCGCCGAAAACAACAACCCGGGTTGCGCCGACAAATAAATGGCGCGGTCGCGCGCGCCGGCAAAAATGGTAACCAACCCCGCACCGGCGCGGCGTGCGGCGGTGGCGCACAAAACACCCGCGCCCACCATGGCACCACCGCGAATTAAAATCGTGCCACGGCGATATTTATTGTCGTCGGCGCGCGGCACCATGGCGCGGCGCAACGCCGCCCGCCACATGGCGGGTTGGTTGGCAACAATTTGTCGAATCATGCCCCCGATGATAGCGCAATTCCGCCAAATGGG